>DATKAG010000350.1:0-5388 GCA_035498355.1 Myxococcales bacterium
CCGAGCTGTTCGGGCACGTCAAGGGATCCTTCACCGGGGCCACCCGCGACAAGCCGGGCCTCTTCAAGGTGGCCGACGGGGGCACCTTCTTCCTCGACGAAGTGGCGGACATGAGCCCGGCCATGCAGGTGAAGCTCCTGCGCGTCCTGCAGGAGGGCACCTTCGTCCCGGTGGGCGGCACGAGGCCGGAGAAGGTGGACGTGCGCATCATCGCCGCCTCCAACAAGGACCTGCGGGAGGCGGTCCTGCGCCGCGAGTTCCGCGAGGACCTCTTCTACCGCCTGCACGTGGTGGCCCTGGAGGTGCCGGCGCTGCGGGAGCGGCTGGACGATCTTCCCCTGCTGGTCGATCACTTCCTCGACGGGGTGGCCCAGCGCACGGGCAAGCCGCGCAAGCGGCTGCACCCGGAGCTGATGGCCACCTTCTACGAGTGGCACTGGCCGGGGAACGTGCGGGAGATGGAGAACGAGATCGAGCGGCTCTGCGTGCTGGCGGGCGACGCGGAAGTGATCCCGCCCGAGCTGCGCTCCCCGCGGCCGGACAAGGCCCCGGCCAACGCCGCCCACCTGGCGGCTTTGGTGCAGCGGGGGCTGGGGAGCGATCTGGCCACCGCGGTGGGGGCCCTGGAGAAGGAGCTGATCGAGACGGGCCTGCGGGAGACCCAAGGGAACCGCAGCCGGCTGGCGGAGAGGCTGGGAGTGTCGCGCACCACCCTGATCAAGAAGATCCGCGACTACGGTCTGGCAGAATGAGCAGCGCCGCCATCCTGGTGATCGGCAACGAGATCCTTTCCGCCAAGGTGCAGGACGAGAACGGTCCCTGGCTGGCGCGCGAGCTGCGCGGCCTGGGCGTGGACCTGCGGCGGATGGAGACGTTGCCCGACGAGGTGCCGCTGATCGTCGACGCCCTGCGCCGCTGCCTCGCGCAGGCGAAGTGGGTGTTCACCAGCGGCGGGATCGGGCCCACGCACGACGACGTCACCATCGCCGCCGTGGCCCAGGCATTCGGCCGGCCGGTGGTGCACGACCCGCGGACGCTGGAGCTTCTCCGCTCCCGCTTCCAGGAGCCGCTCAAGCCCGCCTTGCGCCGGCTGGCCGAGGTGCCCGAGGGAGCGCGGGTGGAGTTCCACGAGGGATACCTGTTTCCCGTCATCTCCCTGGAGAACGTGGTGATCCTCCCCGGTGTGCCCTCGCTCCTGCGGGAAGGCTTCACCCGCCTGCGCGAGCGTTTCCGCGTCTCTCCCATCCATTCCCGGGCGCTGTACTTCACGGTGGGGGAGGGCACCCTGGCCGAGCACCTCGACGCCGCCGTGGCCCGCTTCCCGGCCGTGGGCATCGGCAGCTATCCCCGCTTCGACACCGCCGACTACCGCGTGAAGGTGACCTTCGACGGCCGCGACGAGTCGCAAGTCCGCTCGGCCGCCGACTTCCTCAAGTCTCTCCTCCCCAGCTCCATCGTCCGGGAGGAATAGGCTCAACGCCGCAGCGACAGGTACGTGTCGCCGATGGCGAAGCGGGCCAGGCGGAAGACTTCGGGGCGCTCCAGGCCGCCCTGGACCTCGCGGGAGACGATGGAGATGGCGGCGGCCGGATCGCCGCAGAGGGCGAGCGCCACCCTCTCGGCGCTCTCGCGGATCCCCAGGGAAAGGGCCTCCCAGTCCACTTCCGGCGCGCCGGCCAGGCGCTCCGCGGCGTCCGCCAGCCGCGAGCGGGCCTCGGGGCCGAAGGAGCGCGCCAGCCGATCGGCCAGCGCCGGATCCGCCGGGGGAAGCGCCTCCGCCTCCAGGCCGGCGATTTTCAAGAGAGCTCCCGCCAGCGCCGCCAGCTTTTCGGGCGGGAGCGGCGCCAGCGCCTGCGAGCCGCGGCGGATGTGGGCCAGGGCTCTGGCGTAGAGGAACCGCTGCTGCCGCGGCGACCAGCGCTTGGGGACCTCCGCTCCCACCAGGATGCCGCCGGTCTCCGCCGAGAGCGGCGCGACGATCGAGGGCTCGGAGCGGGCCAGGTGGATCTGCGGCTCCGGCATCCCCAGCGCCCGGGCGATGGCGGCGACCACCCGCCGCACCGGGTTGTCCCCTTTCACCAGCGCGCCCCGCCCGCCGCTCATGTCGGTGGCAAGAGCGCGCGCCAGCTCCGGCATCGCGGCCGCGAACAGCTCGCGGGCCGGCCCCTCGTCGTCGGCGGCGTGCACGGCGGAATCGTCGGCGATGCGGGGAAGGTCCACGGGCGGCGGCTTGCTGGCCGTCACCTCGTACACCGCGCGCTCCTCGGCGCCGGCGGACTCCAGGCCCGCCAGCACCGCGGAGGCGCAGAAGGCGGCCTGGGACCGCCCCTGCAGATCGTGGAGCCGGGCCAGTGCGCGGATGGGCTCGGCCGAGGGGTGCGCGGCGAAGAGCGCAAGATGCGCCTTCACCGCCTCCTCCGGCGTCCCCAGCTCGGGGATGTGCCGGAGGGCGGCCACGTTGGCCGGCTCGTGGCGGAGCGCGCGGCGGAAGGCCTCCAGCGCCTGCTCCCGTTCCCCCTGCTCCAGCAGCCGCCGCCCCAGGCCCTCGCACCAGGCGGCGAGCTGGGCGGAGGCGGGGGCCTCGTCGCTTCCCGCCTCGAAGGCGTCGAGCGCGCGGCGGTAGAGGCGGATGGCGTCACCCGCCGGCAGCGCGTGTACGCCGGAAAGCAGGCTGATCAGCGTGGCGGGCTCCAGCGTCTCCAGCGCCGAACCGAGGAGCGGGACCGCCTTCTCCGTCTCGCCCGCCTCGGCGTACAGCCTTCCCAGCCGGAGCTTCCAGCCGTCGGCGAGCGCGCCGCCGCCGTCGCGGGCCAGCCGCTTCTGCAGCGCCTCGGCCGCGTCGCGGGGCCGTCCGGCCGCCTCGGCAGCGTCGGCCCGGAGCTCCAGCGCCTCCAGGCTGTCCGGGTCGCGCGCGAGCGCGCGGCCGGCGGCGAAGAAGGAGGCCGGGGCGTCCGAGAGCTCGCGAAGCTGGATGCGGCTCGAGTGGATCCAGGCGAGCGCGCCCAGCCTGGCGTCGGAGTGGGCATGGCCGATGCGCTCGAAGAGTCCCGCGAGCGAGGACGGGGCCTCGTCCCCCCAGAGCTCGCGCAGCTTCTCCGCCGCTTCCGCGTTGGCGGGGTCGGCTTCCAGCACCGAGCCGAGCCGGGCGATCGCCTCTTCCCGGTGCCCCGCCTCCGCCGCCAGCGCCGCCGAGGCGATCAGCCCTCCGGCGTCGCTGGCCAGCGAGGCCTCCTTGGCCAGCAGCCTCGCCATCTCCTCCTTGTCGCCCTTCAGCTCGGCGATGCGGCGCGCGCTCCTCAGGGCCAGCAGGGAATCGGGATCGCTCGCCAGCGCCTGGCGGCAGGCGGCCGCTGCCTCCTCGATGCGCCCTTGCCCGGCGAGGATCTCCGCCTGTTCCAGGGCCAGGGCCGCCCGCGTCTCCCCCTCGGCGAAGGCGCAGCGGAAGGCGAGGTGGTCAGCGAGCAGCGATCTCTCGCCGCCGGCGCGCAGCGCGTCTTCCACCCGGTCGAGGGAGACCCGGTCCTTCGGGTTCAGCGCCAGGGCGCGGCGGTAGTCGGCGATCCCCTGGTCCTTCTCCCCGGCCGCCATCCGGTCCTCGGCCGATTCCGCCCGCAGGACGGCGGCCACCCGCGGATCCTGGCAGCGCGAGGCCAGGCGGGCGCGCAGGTCCGCGCGCTCTCCGGCGGCCTCGGCGTCAGAGCCGATCAGCTCCAGGAGCTGCGCCGCCGCCTCCACGTCCGCCGGCGCCTCTTCCAGGAGCGCGCGCAAGAGGGTGATGGCCTTCGCCGGCTGCCCCGCGCGGTGCGCGTAGAGCGAGGCGGCCTGGCGCAGGGCCTCGGTCCGCTCCGCCAGGGACTGGGAGGCGTGGGCCAGCCGCTCGCAAGCCTCCGCCGCCTCCGCCGGCCGATCGGTCCAGGCGAGCAGCCGCGCCAGGTGCGCCCAGGCGAAGGAGGACTGGGGATGCTGTCCGGCCGCCGCCCGGTAGAGGTCCGCTGCCCGGAGCGGATCTCCCACCCGCCATTCGGCCACCTCCGCCGCGCGCCCGTAGGCCTCGGCGCGGGGATGGCCCTCGGGCACGCTCTCCGCGATCTGCAGCAGGACGGCCAGGGCCGCCCCGTCGTCGCCCCGGCGAAGCTGGAGCTGCGCCAGCCGGCGCAGAACCGCCAGGTCGACGCCGGTCAGCGCCAGCGCCTGGGCGCAGGCCTGCACCGCCTCGTCGACCTGGTCCTCCTCGGTCAGCACCAGCGCCCGCTCCGCCTGCAGGGCGGCGGCGCGCTCCAGGAAGGTGACCCGCGCCTCCTCCTGCAGCAGGTCGGCCCTCTCCCGGGGCGGGAGGATGGGGAGGGAGAGCATGGCGGCCCGGGCCGCCGAGGAGGCCGGGTCCACGCCGCGCGCCTTGCGCAGGAGCGTGGTGGAGCGGACGTCGTTTCCCGAGGCCCGGGAGAGCTCGCTCGCTTCCAGCAGCAGATCGGCCGCGTCGGACCCGGAAGTGGAGTCGGCGCGCGCCTCCAGCGCTTGCGAGAGCTGGTCGAAGTCGCCCGCCTTGAAGGCGAAGGTGCACCAGGACTCCAGCCAGCGCGGGCTCACCAGGCCGCGGGCCATCTCGGCCGCGCGGCGGGCGAGGTGGCTGCTGCGCAGCGGCTCCTCATCGCTCACCAGCGCCGCGGCCCGGGCCAATAGCTCGGCGCCCATCGCCCGGGGAAGCTCCCCGGAGACCCGCTCCAAGAGGTCGGCCATCTCCAGGCCCGCGCCCACCGCCGAGAGCGTCCGGGTGAGCAGGCGGAGGGCGGCGGGATGGCGGGGCACCAGCTCCAGCGCGCGCCGGGCGAGCGCCGCGGCATCCTGCTTGTTGCCGGCCCGCTCCTGCCAGGCGCCCGCCTCCAGGTAGTGGCTGGCGGCCTCCTCGGGAGAGTGCGCCTCCAGCGCCTGCCCCAGGGCGAGGAAGCGGTCGGCGGCGGAGCTGGGGTCGCGCTGGGTGACGAGCCGCGCGTGCAGGGCGATGGCGGCGGCGTCGCCGGGGTTGTCGGCCAGCGCCTCGGAAAGCAGCTGCTCCTTCTCCAGCGCATCGTCGAGGAGCAGGGCGGCGCGGATCTTGAGGTGCGCGCGCTCGCTGGGCTCGATGCTCCCCTCGGCCTGCCGGCGGAGGATCTCCCCCAGCTGCGGTGACCCCTGCTGGGCGGCGAGCTCGCCCTGCAGGGCGAGCAGCGCGCCGTCGCGCCGGTGGTCCTCCAGCGCCTCGGCCACCTCCGCCAGGCCCTCCGACACCCGGCCCAGGCGCCAGGCGGCGATGGAGGCGACCAGGGCGCGGTCGGCGGCGCTCCCCGTCCGTTCGGCGCGCTGCCGGTAGAGGCGGAGCACCGCCTCCCAGTCGTTGGCGGAGAGGGCGCG
>DATKAG010000351.1:0-16165 GCA_035498355.1 Myxococcales bacterium
GGTCGTCGCAGATCACGTCGGTGTTGCGCGCGTCGAGCTTGCGCAGCGCGTAGTTGAGGAACGGCTCGCCCTTCAGCGTGGTGGGCGAGAGCTGGGGCGGCTTGCGCCGCGGGTTCAGCTTCGCCTCCCCCGGATAGTCCAGCGGCAGGCTCAGGCAGAAGGAGATTCCCTCGCACACTTCGGCGACGGCCGCGCGGACCCGCTCGGGAGTGAGCAGGTTGAGCCGCCCGAGCTGGTCGTCGGCCCCGAAGTCGCCCCAGGTCGACCCTTCGGGCCGGCGGCTCCAGCGTCCTGGGCTCACTTCTTCACCAGCGGACAGGCGCTCTTCTCCAGCGGCGTGAAGGCCTGGTCGCCGGGGACCGTCTTCTTCAGCGTGTAGTAGTCCCAGGGCCCCTTCGACTCGCCCGGCGCCTTCACCTGGAAGAGGTACATGTTGTGCACCATGCGGCCGTCTTCGCGGATGCGCCCGCCCTTGGCGAAGAAGTCGTCGATGGGCATCGACTTCATCTTCGCCATCACCGCGGCCGTCTGGTCCGTGCCTGCCGCCTGCACGGCCTCGAGGTAGTGCATCGTCGAGGAGTACGCCCCGGCCTGGGACATGTTGGGCATCTTCTTCGCCCGCTCGAAGAAGCGCTTCGACCACGCGCGCGTCTCCGGGTTCAGGTCCCAGTAGAAACCGGCGGTGAGCAGGAGCCCCTGGGTGGTGGCGAGCCCCAGGCTGTGGATGTCGTTGATGAAGACCAGCAGGCCGGCGAGGTGCTGCTTGCCGCCGGTGGTGATGCCGAACTCCTTGGCCGCCTTGATGGAGTTGATGGTGTCGCCGCCGGCGTTGGCCAGCCCGATGATCTTCGCCCCCGACCCCTGCGCGGTGATCAGGTAGGCGGCGAAGTCGGTGGTGTTGAGGGGATGGCGGGCGGAGCCCAGCACCTTGCCGCCGTGGGCGAGCACCACCTCCGTCACGCTCTTCTCCAGCGCCTGCCCGAAGGCGTAGTCGGCGGTGAGGAAGAACCAGGAGTCGCCGCCGTTCTCCACCACCGCCTTCCCGGTCACGTGCGCGAGCGCGTAGGTGTCGTAGGTGTAGTGCACCGTCACCGGCGTGCACTTCTCGTTGGTGAGCGCCGCCGAGCCGGGGCCGTTGAAGACCACGATCCTGTCGTGGGTCCGGGCGATCTCCGCCACCGCCAGCGCCGGGGCGCTGGCGGCCACGTCGAGGATGGCGTCCACCTGGTCGGTGTCGAACCACTCCCGGGCCTTGTTGGCGGCCACGTCCGCCTTGTTCAGGTGGTCGGCATACACCACCTCTATAGGCTTCCCCAGCACCTTCCCGCCGAAGTCCTCCACCGCCATCTTCACCGCCGTCACCGTCCCCTCGCCGGTGATGTCGGCATAGAGGCCCGTCATGTCCAGGAGCAGCCCGATCTTCACCACCCCGTCCGAAACCTGCGGCGGCGCCGCCGCCAGCACCGCGCCCAAGAGCAGCGAAACCATGGCAACCCTCCAGAAGACCCGGGGCTCAGTCGAAACGGGAGAAGTCCGGCTTGCGCTTCTCGAAGAAGGCGGTGAACGCCTCCTTGGCCTCCGGCGAGGAGAGCCGCTCCTGGAAGAGCTGGCCCTCCGCCCGCATGCGCGCGGCCACCGCCGGGGCCAGCTCACGCTTCATCAGCTCCTTCGTCAGCCGCACCGACTCCGGGGGCAGCGCCGCCAGCGCGCGGGCCACGCCGCGGGCGTGCTCGAGCAGCCCCGCCTGCTCCACGACGGCCGTGATGATCCCCGCCGCGACCGCCTTGGCCGCATCGAAGGGTTGCCCGAGCAGGAGCAGCTCCGCCGCGCGCCGCTGGCCCGCGATCAGGGGCAAGAGCAGGCTGGAGGCCGCCTCCGGCACGATCCCCAGGGGCACGAAGGGGAGCTGGAAGCGCGTTTCCGGCGCCGCATAGACGAAGTCGCAGTGGAGCAGCATCGTGGTGCCGATGCCCACCGCCGGCCCGCCCACCGCAGCCACCAGCGGCTTGCGCACGGTGGCGATGCGGCGGAGGAACTCGATGGCCGGCGGCTCCCCGGCCTGCGAGGGCCGCTGGAGGAAATCCGCCAGGTCGTTGCCGGCGCAGAAGCAGTCGGGCTTGCCGTGGATGAGCACCGCGCGCACCCGCGCTTCCGAGTCGGCCCGGGCCAGCGCCTGCGAGAGCGCCCGGTACATCTCGGGAGTGAGCGCGTTCTTCTTCTCCGGCCGGGCGAGCTCGACGCGCAGGATCCGGTCGTCGAGCTCGGTCAGCACGTGCTGGGACATGTCAGCCTCGCTGCCGCGGACGTTAGCAGATCGCCCCCCTCAGCGGGGCGCCTGGATAGGCACTTGGTCCAAGGTTCTCCATCCGGCCACTTCAGTTAACCTTTCTTGTTCGGTCACCCGGAGCAGAGGAACCGGCCATGGACATCACTCGGCGAGCCGTTCTCAAGGTATTGGCGACCGGAGGCGCGGGGGCCGCGCTGGACACCTTGCTCGTGCCCCAGCCGTCGCGGGCGGCGGAGATGAAGCTGGCCGGCGCCAAGGAATTCACCACCGTTTGCAACTTCTGTTCCTGCGGTTGCGCGATGGTCGGGCACGTCATCGACGGCAAGCTGGTCAACCTCGAGGGCGACCCGGACGGCGTGGTGAACGAGGGGTCCCTTTGCGCCAAGGGCGCCGCGGCGTTCGCCACCCACGATTCGAAGCAGCGGCTGACCGTCCCGAAGTACCGCGCTCCCGGGTCCGACCATTGGGTCGACATCTCCTGGGACGAGGCGCTCGACAAGCTGGCCCGCAAGATCAAGGCGACGCGCGACGCCACCTGGGTGGCCAGCGAGAAGGACGGCGAGAACGAATATCCGGTCAACCGGACGGACGCGATCGCGCTGCTCGGCGGGGCGCAGAACACCAACGAGGAGTGCTACCTCTGGAACAAGCTGGGGCGGCTCCTCGGCACCAACTTCGTGGAGCATCAAGCCAGGCTTTGACACAGCCCCACGGTCCCCAGTCTGGGGGCCTCCTTCGGCCGGGGCGCGATGACCAACCACTGGGCGGACCTGGAGCACGCCAAGGTCTTCCTCATCGAGGGGTCCAACACCGCCGAGAACCACCCGATGGCGATGAAGTGGATCCGCAAGGCGCAGGAGAAGGGCGCGAAGATCATCCACGTCGACCCGCGCTACAACCGCACCTCCAACATGGCCGACGTCTACGCGCGCATCCGGCCGGGGGCGGACATCGCCTTCCTCGGGGCCGTCATCCGCCTGGTGATCGAGAACGGCTGGTACGACGCGGAGTACGTCAAGCTGCACACCAATGCCCTCTACCTGGCCCGCGAGGACTTCGGCATCGAGAACGGCCTCTTCAGCGGCTACGATCGCGAGAAGCACAAGTACGACATGGCCTCCTGGGGCTACCAGCTGGGCAAGGACCAGAAGCCCAGGAAGGCGAAGTCGCTCGACGATCCCCACTGCGTGTTCCAGAAGCTGCGCCAGCACTTCTCCCGGTACACGCCGCAGGTCGCGGAGCAGATCTCGGGCGTGCCGGCGAAGCAGGTGGAGGAGATCGCCGAGCTGTACGCGAAAAACCGGCCGGGCACCATCCTCTACGCCCTGGGCATGACCCAGCACACGGTGGGCGTGCAGAACATCCGCTGCTACTGCATCCTCCAGCTCCTGCTGGGCAACATCGGCAAGTACGGCGGCGGTGTGAACGCGCTGCGCGGGGAGCCCAACGTGCAGGGCGCCTGCGACATGTCGGTGCTGAACAACTACTGGTTCGGCTACAACGACGCCCCCTTCCACAACCAGCCCACGCTGGCGGCCTGGACGAAGAGCAACGGCACCTTCAACCGCAAGATGGTGGTGAACGGGCTCAAGGCCTGGTTCGGCGAGAACGCCTCCGCCGACAACGAGTTCGGGTACGGCTGGCTCCCCAGGCGGAGCGCGAAGAAGGACTACGGCACGCTCGGGCTGATCGACGACGCCTACGCCGGGAGCCTCAAGCTCCTCTGGGTCCTCGGGCAGAACCCGCTGGTCACCAATCCCAACCTGCACTACGTCCAGGAAGCCTTCGGGAAGCTGGAGATGATGGTGGTGCAGGAGCTCTGGGAGACGGAGACCGCGGCCTTCTGGCAGGCGCCCGGCGTCGACCCGAAGAAGATCCCGACGGAGGTGATCCTCCTCCCCGCCGCGTATTTCATGGAGAAGGAGGGCTGCGTCACCAACTCCGGCGGGCTGTTGCAGTGGCGTTACGCGGGCGTGGCACCGCCCGGGCAGGCCCGGCCCGACTTGCAGATCATGGACGAGGTCTTCCGCCGGGTGCGCGACCTGTACAAGGGGTCCACCGAGGCGAAGGACGCCGCCCTCCTCAAGGCGAACTGGAACTACCCGAAGGAGGGGATGGCCGAGGCGGTGCTCCAGGAGATCAACGGGCGCGCCTGGAAGGAGGTTCCGGCCAAGTCCCTCAAGGAGGGCGACCTGGTGGCCGGGATCGGCCAGCTCCAGGCGGACGGCTCGACGTCGTCGGGCGCCTGGATCTATGCCGGCTGCTTCGGACGCGGCAAGAACCTCACCAAGCGCCGCGACTTCAAGGCCGAGCGACTGAAGCAGGTGGGGGTCACGCTCAACTCGAACTACGCCTGGACCTGGCCCGGCAACATGAAGATCCTCTACAACCGCGCCTCCTGCGACGCCCAGGGCCAGCCCATGCCCGCGCGCGACGCCAAAGGAACCGTCCTCGCCGCGGCGGTCCCGATGATCCAGTGGGACAAGGCGCAGAAGAAGTGGGTGGGCGTCGACGTCCCGGACGTGTCCGATCCGACCCAGGGCCCCGACACGCCCGCCTTCCGGATGGGCGCCGAAGGCGTCGGCAAGCTGATGGCCAATCCCTACGCCGACCCGGACCCGAAGGAGCCGGGGATGCCGCGCGACGTGGCCTACGTGCCGAAGGACGGGCCGCTCCCCGAGTTCTACGAACCGGTGGAGAGTCCCGTGCAGAACGTGCTGCACCCGGGTACGCAGAACAACCCGGCCCTGAAATATCCGCGCGTGAAGGGCAAGCAGCCCATCGGCACCGCGAAGGAGTTCCCCTACGTCCTGATGACCTCCTCGATGGCCGAGCACTGGTGCGCCGGATCGACGACGCGCAACATCCCCTGGCTCAACGAGATCGCGCCCGAGCCGACGATCGAGCTGCCCGTCGCTCTCGGGGCGAAGCTGGGGATCAAGACCGGCGACTGGACGCGGGTGACTTCGGCGCGGGGTGAGGTGGTGGTGAAGGCGGTGGTGACCCGGCGCATGCAAGGCCTGCGCATCGCCGGCCAGGAGGTGCCCATCGTCTGGATGCCCTACAACTGGGGCTTCAAGGGGCTCTCCCGGGGCGCCAGCGTCAACGTGCTCACCATCGACGCCGCCGATCCGGGCGCGGGCACGCAGGAGACCAAGGCCTGCCTGGTCAACGTCGTCCCGGCAGGGGCGGCTCCCGCCGACGAAGCGGTCTCGTCGCTGGGGCCGCGTCCGGGAGGTCGCCGATGAGCTACGCCAAGCTGATCGACACCACCAAGTGCATCGGCTGCCACGCCTGCCAGGTGAGCTGCAAGGAGTGGAACGGCCTGCCCGGCGTGACCACCCAGCTGCAGACCAGCAGCATCTTCGGCACCTTCCAGAATCCCACCACCCTCGATGCCTCCACCTACATGCTGATCACGCACCACGAGGTGGAGGACCCGAAGGCGCCGGCGGGCTTCCGCGACATCTACACCAAGCGGCAGTGCATGCATTGCGACGAACCGGCTTGCGTCTCGGCCTGCCCGGTGACGGCGCTGAAGAAGGCCGAAGAGGGGCCGGTCGTCTACCACCCCGAGATCTGCATCGGCTGCCGCTACTGCATGTGGGCTTGCCCGTTCGGGGCCATCTCCGCCCAGTGGGACAAGCTGGCCCCGGAGATCAGCAAGTGCACGCTCTGCGCCGACCGGCTGCAGTCGGTGGCTCCCTTGGAGCTGAACGGCAAGCCTCTCACCGTCTTCGAACAGAAGCGCTACATGGACGCCGTCGGCATCCCGGCGTGCGTGAAGTCGTGCCCGGCCGACGCCCTCGACTTCGGCGACCGCGAGAAGATGCTGGAGGCGGCCCGGGGCCGGATCAAGAACGGGAACGGCAAGTACATCGATCACATCTACGGGGAGAAGGAGGCGGGCGGGACGGCCACCCTCTACCTCTCCTCGGTGCCCTTCGAGAAGCTGGGGCTGCCCGACGTGGGGACGGAGAGCTACCCGGCCCGGAGCGTGGCCGCGCTCTCCATCGTGCCCAAGGCGGTGATCGCCATCGGCGCGCTGCTGGGCGGCTTCTACCGGCTGGGCCAGCGCAGGCTCGCCGTGGCCGCGGCGGAGGGGCACGACCATCACCCGGAGTTCGCCCCCATCCAGAAGAAGCTCTGGACCCCGGCGAACGTGATGCTCGCCCTCTTGATGGCGTTCGGCGCCTTCTCCTTCGTGGCCCGCTTCGCCCTCGGCCTGGGCGGGGCCACCCACCTCTCCGACACCTACGCCTGGGGGCTGTGGATCGTCTTCGACCTGGTGTGGATCGCCGTGGCCGCGGGCGCCTTCGCCACCGCGGGGATCATCTACGTGTTCCGGCGGAAGGACCTCTATTCCTTGGGGCGGAGCGCGGTCCTGATGGGACTGCTCAGCTACTCCTTCGTCACCGTGACCCTGGTCGCCGACCTGGGCCTGCCCTGGCACTTCTGGCAACTGGGAGTGCAGGCGCCGGAGCACTCGGCGATGTTCGAGGTCTCCTGGTGCGTGGGGCTCTACGTCACCATCCTCGCCTTCGAGTTCATGCCGGTGGCCTTCGAGCGCCTGGGCCTGAAGAAGGCGATGGAGCGCTGGAAGACGGTTGCGCCCCTCTGGGTGGTGGTGGCGGTGACGCTCTTCGTCTGGCTGATGTCCCGCGACCCCATCCTCACCGCGCTCGCCTTCGCGGTCTTCGCCTTCCTCGCCTGGGCGTTCCGTCCCCGGCCGGGGGAGGAGCCCGTCCCCATCATGCTGGCCATCGCCGCGGTCACGCTCTCCACCATGCACCAGAGCTCGCTGGGCTCTCTCTTCCTGCTCATGCCCGACAAGCTGGATCCGGCCTGGTGGTCGCCGCTGATGCCCCTCTCGTTCTTCCTCTCCTCCATCGCCTCCGGCATCGCCCTCGTCATCCTGGTGGAGATGTGGATCGCCAAGGCCTGGGGGCGGACGCTGCGCATCGGGCAGCTCGCCTCGCTGGGCAAGCTGGGCTTCTGGGCCCTCTTGATCTTCGAGGCGGTGCGCCTGGGCGACCTGGCCTTCCGCGGCCAGCTCGGGGCATCCTTCGAAGGAACCCGGGGGATCCTTTTCGGCACGGAGGTGGTGCTCGGCGGCCTCGTGCCGCTGGTGCTCCTCAGCGTGTCGAAGCTGCGCGAGAACCGCTCGGTCCTCTTCTGGGGCGCGCTGCTCGCCTGCCTCGGCGTGGTGCTCAACCGGGCCGACGTGGTGGTGTTCGCCATGAGCCTGCGAGGCCCCATGCCCTTCGAGCCCGAGCGCTACCTCCCCAGCGCGTTCGAGTGGGGCGTCTCCCTCGGCCTGATCGCCGCCACCATCTTCCTCTTCGGCTGGGCGGCGCGGAACATGCCCCTGCTGCCGAAGGAGGAGCAGGGCGCGGCCTCCAGATGAGGATCGGCGCCTGGGCCGTGGCGGGCGCATTGGCGCTCGGCCCGGGCGCGGCGAAGGCGGACGAGGAAGAGGGCTCGAGAGCGCCCAAGGAGCGCAAGACCAGCCTGGCGGTGGTGCCGGGCCCCTTCTACAACCCGAGCCAGGGGCTGGGCCTGATGGTCCTGCCCATGCTGATGTTCTACCCGTCCGCGGAGGACCAGGTCTCGCCTCCCTCGACGGCGGTGCTGATCGGGATGTTCTCCGTCCTGCCTCCCCTGGACGAGGCGGACACCCGCTACAGCTGGACGGCGGGCTCGGCGACACGCCTCTACCTGGACGAGGACCGCTGGCGGATCCAGGCCGCGGTGGCGTACTTCAACCTCTTCCGGGAATTCCACGGCGTCGGGGGCGACCCCAGCTCCAGCGCGCTCTTCGGCTATCGCCAGTACGGCGGCGTCGTCTTCGCCCAGGTGCTGCGGGAAGTGGGCGTGAGCCACCTCTACGCCGGCCTGATGGGCGGGTACACCACCTTCCGCTCCACCACCAGCGATCCCGCGAACCAGCAGATCCTCGAATCGCTGGGGGCCGGCGCGGACTGGAAAGGCCAGCCGATCCTCGGCTTCGTCTCCCAGTACGACAGCAGGGACAGCCAGTACTATCCGTCCGCCGGCGCGGACTTCAACCTGCGGGTGAACGGCAGCCTCAAGTCCGGCGACGAGTATCTGGTGGTGGTGCCCACCTTCGCCCAGTACTTCAGCCTGAGCGGCGGCAACAAGCTGGTGCTCGCCTACAAGATCTTCGGCCAGTTCGGGTTCGGCGACGACCTGCCCTTCGCCAGCTACGCCTACTACGGCTCGCGCGGGACCACGCTGGGCTACTCCACCGGAGAGTACGTGGACAAGATGATGCTGGGCGCCGAGGCGGAGATCCGCTGGCTCTTCTGGAAGAGGCTGGGGGCGGAGGGCGGGCTGGGGCTGGGCAAGGTGTTCCCTTCCTTCGACCAGTTCGGACCCCAGCCGTGGTTGCCGGGAATCTGGGGAAGCTTCACCTACAAGGTGATGGCGGAGCAGGACATGCGCGCGCGCCTGACGCTCGCCGCGGGCAAGACCGGCGGGGCGCTCTACTTCGCCGTCGGGCAGAACTTCTAGCGCCTGGAAGGGCGGCCGGGGCAGATCGATCCCGATCGCGGTGACCAGCTTGCGGCGCGCCGCCCGGGTGGGAGGAAGGCGAAGAGGACGAAAGCCACGATCCAGAGAGGCATCCCCAGCAGTTGCGAGAGCGAGAGCAGGCCGAGAAGCGCGAGCCAGCCGCTCGTTGCGGCGTGGCCGAAGACAGCTTCGGGTCCAGCTTGACGGTGAGCACTTCGATCTTCCTGGCGATTGCCATCTTCATCCTCCTTCTACGGATCGCGATGGACGGTGGCCGGAGAGAAAGCCGGCAGGCATACGGCGAGATATTCGGCGCCGCCCTCCTCGGGGGTCGAGTAGCGGACCCATTCCCCCTTGTGCGCAATCACGGCCTGGCCGGCCCGGACGTCGATCCGTCCCCCTCTGTGCTCCACCCGCAACATCCCTTGGAGCACCACCGTGAGCTCGTCGAACTCCGGAGTCTGGCCGGGCTCCTGCCAGCCGGCCGGGCTGCGCATCCGGGCGAGGCTCGCGGCCTCGGTCTTCGAGCTCACCCGGCCGACGTATTCCTCGATGACCTTGGGCTTGTTGCCCGCCGCCTCGACGCGGGTGGGCTTGGGGATCAGGGTTGGCATGCCGGCTCCATGATAACGACCATCGGGAGGAAAAACCCTTGCAGCAGGAGGCGTGAAACCGTGCACATCATGGCTTTGATGCTCGCGGTCAGCGGATACGCGCCCGTGAACGGGCTCCACCTCTACTACGAGATCCAGGGCGAGCCGGCCAGGGACGGCGTCCCGCTGGTGCTGCTGCACGGGGGCGGCTCCACCATCGACACCTCCTTCGGCAAGCTGCTCCCGCTGGTCCGAAGGACCCGCCAGGTGATCGCCTTCGAGCAGCAGGGGCATGGCCGTACCGCCGACGTGGACCGGTCCTTCTCCTTCGCGCAGTCCGCCGAGGACGCGGTGGCGCTGCTCGAGTTCCTGCACGTGGCCAAGGCTGACTTCTTCGGCTACAGCAACGGCGGCCAGATCGCGCTGGAGATCGCGCTCCGCCATCCCCAGGTGGTGCGCTCGCTCGTCCTCGAGTCCGTCTTCTACAGCCGCGAGGGCACCGACCCGCAGTTCTGGAAGGGATTCGATCACGCCCGGCTCGAGGACATGCCGCCCGAGCTGAAGCGTGCCTACCTCGCCACCGCCCCCCACCCCGATCAGCTCCCCACCTTCTTCGCCAAGAGCGTGCAGCGGATGCGCGACTTCAAGGGCTGGACGCCGGCGCAGCTCCAGGCCATCCGGGCGCCCACCTTGCTGCTGCTGGGCGACCGCGACATCGTCCGCGTCGAGCACGCCGCCCAGATGCAGCGCCTCCTTCCCGACGCCCGCCTCGCCGTCCTCCCCGGGACCGATCACCTCGCCATCACCGAACGCGCCCCGCTCATCTCGCTCCTGCTCGACGGCTTCCTCCCCCACTGAGCGGGCTGTTCGGGAGCGATCGGCTTTTCGTGTACGCTCGCGGGCATGGAGGAACGGCCCACCGGGCGGCGGTTCAGGCGCAGGCTTCTGGCGGTGATGCTGGCCGCGGGCCTGCTGCCGCTGGCCGGCGGCGGTCTGGTGGTGGGATTCGGGCTCTCGCGCATGCTCTCGCTCTCGCTCGGCCGGCTCGACCCGCTGCTGGAGCGGGCGCAGGCGGCTTCGCACGATGCGGATCTCTCGCGCGATCTCTCCCAGGCGCGCGTCGATCTCCTGCAGGCGGAGCTTGCCCGGCGCTCCTTGTCCCGGCTCGCCCCCTGGGCGCTGCTCGCCGCCCTCGGCGCCTCCGCCGCCCTTCTCGCCGCGGCCGCCGTCGCCCTGGGTCGCGCCCTCTCCCGGCCGGTGGAGCGGCTCGCCCAGGGAATGCTCCAGGTCGCGGGCGGCGATCTCTCGGTCCGCGTCCCGGAGGAAGGCGTCGAGGACGAGCTTCGCCTGCTGGTCCGCCAGTTCAACCGCATGACCGCGGAGCTGGAGGCGCAGCGCAAGCGCCTGCAGCTCACCGAGGAGCTGGCGGCGTGGCAGGCGGTGGCCCGCGGCCTGGCCCACGAGCTGAAGAATCCGCTCACCGCCATGCGCATGGCGGTGGCCCGCGTCGCCCGCCTGGGCTCGCCGCCCGCCGCCGAGTCCGCCCAGCTCCTGGGCGAGCAGATCGACGTGCTCCTGCGCATGACGGAGAGCTTCTCGCAGTTCGCGAAGCTGCCCGCGCCGCACAAGATCTCCGTGGACCTGGGAGAGCTCTTGCGCGAGACCAGCACGCTGTACTCCGGGGCAGCCCCCGTTCCCGTGGAGTGCGTCGCCGACGCCCTCCGCCTCGACGGCGACCCGGACCAGCTCCGCCGCGCCTTCGGCAATCTGCTGAAGAACGCGTTGGAGGCCTCCCGCCCCGGCGACGGGCCGGTGGAGATCGAGGCGCGCGAGCACGCCGGCAAGGCGCGCGTCCTGGTGCGCGACCGCGGCGCCGGCATCCCCGCCCGCCTCGACGGCGCCCAGCTCCTCCGCTCCCTGGGAACCACCAAGCCGCAGGGCTCGGGCCTGGGCCTCCCTATCGCGCAGAAGATCGTCCACGAGCACGGCGGCACCCTGGTGCTCGAGCCGCGGGAAGGCCGGGGCGCGCAGGCGGTGGTGGAGCTGCCGCTGGCGGGAAGGTCGCCGTGAGCCGGCGCATCCTCCTGGTCGACGACGATCCCGCCGTGCTCCGCGGCCTCTCCGGGCTCTTGCGCGACGAGGGCTACGGCACCGAGACCGCCGCCAACGCGGCCCAGGCGCACGAAGCCCTCACCCGGCGCGATCCGCCCGCCGCCATGGTGCTCGACCTCGGGCTTCCGGGCGAGAGCGGGCTTTCGCTGCTGGCGCGGCTGCCCAGGCCGTTCCCCGCGCCGGTGGTGGTGCTCTCCGGCGGCGCCACGCCGGGCGAGGCGGCGCAGGCGCTCAAGCTGGGCGCCACCGACTTCGTGGAGAAGCCGCCCACCGCCGAGCGGATCCTCACCGCCCTGCAGAACGCCCTCGCCCTGCGCGACCTGGAGGAGGAGCGCGAGCGCCTGCGCGAGGAGCTGGCGCAGCCGGGCAACCTGATCGGCGAGAGCGCCGCCATGGCCGAGCTGCGCAGGCTGGTGGCCCGCGCCGGGCCCAGCGACTCGGTGGTGCTGGTGGAGGGCGAAACCGGCACGGGCAAGGAGCGGGTAGCGCGCGCGCTGCATCTCGCCTCCGGCCGCAAGGGCCGCTTCGTGGCGGTGAACTGCGCTGCCATTCCCGGGCAGCTCCTGGAGAGCGAGCTGTTCGGCGCGGAGAAGGGCGCCTTCACCGGCGCTACCGCCCGGCGCATCGGCCGCTTCGAGCAGGCCCAGGGCGGGACCTTGCTCCTCGACGAGATCGGCGAGCTGCCGCTGGAGCTGCAGGCCAAGCTGCTGCGCGTCCTCGAGCAGCGCGAGGTGGAGCGGCTGGGCGGCGGGGCGCCAGTGCCCATCGACGTGCGGGTGGTCGCCGCCACCCACCGCGACCTGCGCAAGGCGGTGGCCGAGGGGAGATTCCGCGAGGACCTCTACTACCGGCTGGCCGTCTTCCCCATCCTGGTCCCGCCGCTGCGGCAGAGGCCCGAAGACGTGGTGCCCCTGGCGCGCGCTTTCGCCGCCGAGCTTCGCGCGCCGCAGGGCGAGCTTCGCCTCGACCCGGAAGGAGAGCGGGCGCTGCGCGCTCACGGCTGGCCGGGGAACGTGCGCGAGCTGCGCAACTTCGTCGAGCGCCTCCACCTCTTGCGCGATCCCGGGCCGCTGGTGGTGGACGCGGACGCGGCCCGGCTCCTCGGGCCCGCTCCGGGCGGAGCGAAGGGCGCGGTCGACGGCCTGGGCACGCTCTCGTACCGGGAGCTCTGCGAGGAGGCCGAGCGAGGCATCCTCCGCGAGGCGCTGGCGCGCTGCGAAGGCAACGTCGCGGCCGCGGCCCGCCTGCTCAAGGTCGATCGGGGCAACCTGTACCGCCGGATCAAGGCGCTCGGCGTCGACGTTTCCGAGTGATGTGCGGATGACATCGGCGATGTCGCGGCCACATCCAGAAGGGTGCGCGGACTCTTGCGATTCCGGCAACTTGCCGGGGCAAAGAGGCTGGTCCGGCACGTGCTCAAGCAGTGCGGCGGAGGAGGTCCGATGACAGCCGCGCTGCGCTCACCCCTGGGGGCCCTGTTCTCCGCGTTCTTGCTCGCCAGCCCCGGCGCCTGGGGAAAGCACTCGCGGCGTTCCCCACCGCCTTCGAAGCCCGACGACTCGGGCGAATGCCTGCGGCTGGCCTCGCCCGACGAGGTGCTGGCCGAGACGCTGCGCTCGCTCTTGCTGGGTCCGGAGGGCAAGGGGCGGGAGATCGGCTCGGTGGTCCTCTCGGGGACGCGCACGCTCTCCGACGATGCCCTCTGGGAGCTGGTGGGCGGCCCCCCGAAATTCCCTCTCACCCGGGAAGAGGCCATCGCCCTGCTCGCCCGGTTCGCGCAGTCGGGGCTCTTCTCCCTCGTCGAGCCGCGCATCCGCCCCGTACCCGCCGAGGAGACCGCCAGCCTGGAGATCGCGCTCACCGAGCACCCCACGGTCCGCTCCGTGCAGGTGCGCGGCCTCTCCGAGTTCCGCACCGAGGACATCGTCGACCGGCTGCTGGAGGTGCCGGCGGATCGAGCCATCGAGAAGCGCCGGCAAGAGGTGCGAAACGCCCGCCCTCGCGCCTGCCCCGCCCCGCTCCCTTCCCGCGCCTGGCTCGCGCGCTCCGACGACGGCGAGGTGCACCCCGGCATCCTCTGGCAAGGCCTGCGCGGCTCGCTGGTGCGGGTGCTGCGCTACCTCCGCTCGCGCGGCTATCCGCTGGCGCGCCTGGAGGGAGAGCTGACTCCCGACGGGCAGCTCCGCATCGACGTGGACGAGGGGCATGTCCTGGGCATCGAGGTTCGCGGGGTAGACGCGCGCCTCGCCCCCGACGTGGAGAAGGAGCTGGACATCCGCCGGGGCGATGTCTTCTCCAGCGGCGAGCTGTACAACGCGCTCGATCGCATCCAGCGCCGCTGGCCGTTCCTCAAGCCGGACCGGCGCGGCCGGCAGGCTCCCGCTCCGCCCCTGCTCCGCCTGCAGCAGCGGCCCGATGGCGGAGTGGGCTTCCATTCCGAGCGGAAGCTTGATGCCCGGCCGCCGCCGGCGCGCCCGGCAGATGAGGACGACGACGAGGAACCCGAGGAGCCAGGCTCCTGGCACAAGGATGAGGACGGCGAGGACGCCTTCGCCGAGCTGCACGACTTCCCTGACGGCTCCCGCAAGCGCAAGGAGCGCAGGCTCGTCTCGCGCGATGCCTGGTACGGCTTCGACGGCGAGACGCTGGTGGTCTACCTGCGCAGCGAGCGCAGCCACGCCTCGGCGCAGTGGGTGGAGCTGATCCGCCACACCCCGGTGACCGGCTTCGCCCCCGGTCTGGCGGGGACGCTGACCCTCTACGATCCGGCCGACCGCGCGCACGTGATGTTCGACGGCGCGGTGAACTTCAACACCCGCCGCCCCAACCTGGAGACCTCCGACGGCAGCTACCTGGAGCGGCTCAACGCCCAGCAGCGCGTCGACTGGCTGCTGGGCCCGCGCATCCGCATCCCCGGGCTGGCCATCGCGGAATTGGGCGGGCAGATCCACAACCTCACCGACACGGCGGACCGCTGGCGCATCTCGGCCGGCGACTCCTATCTGTACTCGGCGCTGGTCAACCGCTCCGACCGCGAGTACTACCGCCGCAGCGGCTTCGCCGCCTTCCTCACCGCCCACCTCTTCGAAGAGCTGACGCTCGGCGCCGAATACCGCCGCGACCGCTACGCCGCCCTGAACGTCCCCGGCGGGGTGTGGAGCGTCTTCAACAGCGGCGACGTGCGCTACGGCTCGGCCCCCGTCGACGAGGGCGAGATGGGCTCGGCGGTGTTCCGCCTGGAGTACCGGAGCGAGAAGGTGCCGCTGCACAAGGTGGGCACCATGTGGCGCAACCCGGAGACCTCGCTGGTCGAGTCCGAGCCCTGGGCCATCGGGCTGCGCAGCGTCAACACCTTCGAGGTGGCGGACCGCTCCCTGGGCGGCATCTTCGACTTCACCCGGCTGGTGAGCGACTCGCTGCTCATCCTGGAGACCGGCCGGGAGAGCACCTTCTCCCTGCGCTTCCGCGCTGCCGGCGGGCACGACCTGCCCCAGCAGAAGCAGGAGGGGCTGGGCGGCTGGACGGCGTTGCGCGGATACGACTTCAAGGAGTTCCGCGGGGACGCTTCGCTCCTGGGGACCGTGCAGCTCCAGTGGAAGCACTTCGGGACCTTCCTCGACGTGGGCTCCGTCCGCCAGCCCGGTATCGGCTGGATCGATCCCAAGCCTTCGGCGGGCGCCATGTTCTGCTTTGCCAGGAGGACCACCTGCGCCGAAGCGGCCTGGCGGCTCGACGACCGGGCGAAGGCCGCCCCCGACTTCCGCATCCTCTTCTCGGTGCCCCTGTGAACCGGCTGTGGTCGCTGCTCTTCGATCGGCGGAAGCTGGCGGTGGCGCTGCTGCTTCTGGCCGGGGCGGCGAAGGCCCAGGAGCTGGCTTGCAAGGCGGTGCTGGCGGGAACGCGCGCGCTGGTGGACGCCACGGTGCACGGCTTGCTGGATCGGGAGCTGTTGCGCATCGTCAAGCTGGGCGTCGCCGGCCGCCTGACGGTGGAGACCTCGGTGGTACGCAAGCGCCAGCTCTGGTTCGGCCGGGTGGTCGCGTCCACCAAGCGCGACCTCCCGCTGGTCTGGTCGGAGGAGCGCGGCGTCTTCGAACTGGACGGCCGGGCGCTGGCCGACCCCGAGCACCTCTCGCTGGAGCGCATCTCGCTCGGGTTGGGGGAGTCGGAGGATCCCGGCGCCTATCAGGTGGAGGTAGTGACCCGCCTGGTGGTAGTCACGCCGGGCAGCCTGAGCCGCGTCGCGCATCTGTTGGAGGGAGAGAGCGATTCGGCGCTGACGCGCACGGTCCTGGGCGCCATCGCCAACGATCTGACCCGCTCGGCGAACGCGACGTGTCCGGTGGAGCGGCGCAGGTGAGGTAGTCCCGTCCGGGGAGGGCATCAGGGCACAGCCGTCGCCGCCCAACTGCGGCGCAGGCCGAACTCCCAGATCAGCTTGTCGGGCGCGGTGCCGGTGACGCGCAGCCGTTCTTCGTGGATGCCAAAGAGGTGGTGGGCGGTACAGAGGCAGAGCAGGTTCTCCTCATCGTCGCTGCCGCCCTGGGATCGATAGTCGATGTGATGGAGGTGCAGGGCTGGACGGCTGCATCCCGGGACCTGACAGCGGAAGCGGTCGCGGCCGAAGATCCGCATCCGT
>DATKAG010000352.1:0-2110 GCA_035498355.1 Myxococcales bacterium
AAGAACGGGAGCTGGTACCTCCGGGTGAAGGACCCGGCGGGACGGTGGCGGTGCATCCGATCCGAGGCGAAGAGCAAGACGGAAGCGCGCCGGCTTGCCGACGACTACGCGCGCAAGACCGAGCGACAGCACCATGGACTCGAGCCGCTGCCGACGGACCCGAGTCTCACCGTCGAGAAGCTGCTGCGCTGGTGGCTGAAGAACTACTCGGAAGGAACTCCCTCGCACTCCCGGCGCGAGAGCTCGATCCGCAAGCACCTCCTCTCCTCCTCGATCGCCACCCTGCCCGTCATCGCGCTGCGTCCCGGTCATGTGGAGTCCCTACTGCAGCAGAAGAAGCGCGAGGGTCTCGGGCCTCAGACGCTGAATCATCTCCGCGGACATCTGCGGACCGCGATCAACGCTGCTCGACGGGCCGAGCAATACACGGGGCCGAATCCGGTCTCCGAAGTCCGGCCCCGGCGCGTGCCGAAGCGCAAGCCGGCCTTCCTGGAGGCGCCCATGGTCCGGTTCGCATTCTTCCTCTGCGCCGTCGCCTGCAGCGCGGCCCGGCCGCCATCGACCCCGGCCTGCGCGGGCCCGATCAGCTGCGCCCGCGAGCAGCTGGTGGAAGCCGACGATGGCCTGCGGCGCGCCATCCAGAAGCGCGGGGTCACGGAGGCCTTCGCGGGCGTCCTGATGGAGGAGGCGAAGCTGCTGGGCGAGGGGCGCGGCCTGGTCTCCGGCAAGCAAGGCGCGCTCGACGCGCTCCAGGGCGTGGAGCCCTTCACCTGGACGCTGGCGCGCGCCGACGTCTCCCTCGACGCCGGGCTGGGCTACAGCTTCGGCTGGCTGCCCAACGGGCACTACGTCGCCATCTGGCGGCGCCAGGGCGGCGATTGGAAGCTGGCGGTCTTCCTCCGCAAGCCGGCCGCGCCGCAGGACCTCACCCCGCCCGCCTGGTTCGTGCCTTTCCGCGGGGAGCCCGGAGCGGTCCCGCCGGCGGCGCAAACGGTCGCGGCGGCCGACACCGCCTTCGCCGCCCTGGCGAAGCGGAGCGGCACGCAGTCCGCCTTCACCACCTACGCCGCACAGGACGCGGTGCAGCTCTCCCGGACGATGATCTTCGGCCGCGAGGCCATCGGCCACCTCTTCGACGACGGTCCCGCCATCGACTGGGCGCCACTCGTCGAGGACGCGGCGCAGGACCTCGGCTACACCATCGGCGCCTTCACGGCGGGGGCGGTGCGCGGGAACTACCTCACCATCTGGCGCCTGCAGCCCGACGGCGAATGGCGCTACGTGCTGGACGGCGGCGTCAGGGCTTGAGCTTGCCGCGGGCGTCCAGCATGTGCACAGCGAACGTGCCCAGCCAGTGCTCGCCCTCGTAGCTGCCGCTGGCGATGAAGGGGAGCGAGGCCTGCGCGTGCGTGTCGGCCAGCCTGGCCAGGTCGGGCCGGCCCAGCGCGTTGGAGAGCGCGTAGAGGCAGCGGGCCCGGGAGAGGTTGAGCCCGTCGAGGTGGACGATCTTGGGGTCGGTGCGGTCGGAGACGACGGCCGGCGACAGCTTGAAGGCGGGGAGGAAGGCCTTCAGCCAGGGCCGGAACTTGTCCGGAGGAAGGATGCGCGCCATCAGCGCCGCCTCCTCCAGCGAGGGGGAGAGGAAGTCCTCCCCGCCCGGCTCCCACTTCAGGGGCGCCTGCGTGTCCTTGGCGAAGTACGTCTGCGCGCGCCCGGCGATCAGCGCCCGCAGCTTGTCGTCGCCCGCGGCCTGCGCGTAGTCCAGCGCCAGCGAGAGCCCGAAGGCCGTGTTGGGATGCACCCCGGTCCTGATCGGGTAGGTCTGCCGGGGGAGGAAGTCGAGGTACGCCCGCGTCACCGCGTCCGCCAGCGGCTGCAGCGCCTGTGCCCAGCGCTGGGCGTCCGGCGAGTCCCAGGAACGGAGCTCGGCGGCAAGCTCCAGGAGCCATCCCCACCCGTAGGTCCGCTCGAAGCCCTTGCGGTTCGGCTGGCCGAAGTACGTCACCTCGGCGGCGATGGGCTTCTCGGCGAGGTGCTCGTCCAGCACCTCGCGGATCGCCTGCGCCTCGGGGAGCTGGGGAAACTGGCGGAGCAGCCGGGCCAGCATCCA
>DATKAG010000353.1:0-11718 GCA_035498355.1 Myxococcales bacterium
ACGCCTTCTGGGTCATGATGGTCGTGTGCCAGAAGCTGTTGTGGTTCACGAGGCCGGCGGCCGCGTAGCGGTGGGTATCGCGCACCGAGATGTCGTAGACGTCGGCGCGGCCGTGGGAGATCTCGACGATCTCGTCCTCCCACTTCTCTTCCTTGAACCACTGGCGCTGGTAGACGTAGTCGGTCAGGGCTTGCTGCTTGCGGGAGAGACCGAAGCCGATCTCGTGCAGGAACTTCTCGGCTGACGCTCCCACGACCACGACATGCCAGCAGCCATCCTGTCGGGGCCTGCGCCGACTGAGAATGCCGAAGTTGAGAAGGAGCAACTGGACCTGCTCGCTCATCACTTCGCTGGACGTGCTGAGGATGACACCCTGCTTGCCGGCGTAACCGTCGCAGTCGAAGTAGGCGCGCAGGAATGGAGCGACAACCTCCTTCGGAGAGCGAAGAATGGCCTCAGGAACCTTCTTCTCACGCGCACTCGGCCCGTGGGTCAGGCCCACCGCTTCGATGAGGAAGTCGGAGAGCGCCTGCGAGTGCAAGAGAACGCGATAGCGACCGTCATCCCACCGAATCATGCTTGCAAGCCCGAACAGGTCGTTAGCCAGCGCGGCAAAATGCTCGACGCACTCGTCATCTCCTGTCGTGAGTCCGAGGTTTCGCTTTACGCGACTGATATGGCCATCGCCGATCAGATACCCCAGGAAAGCCCCCAGATCCGGATTCATCTCGTCAGGTATCGCGAGGGGCGCACGCTTGGTCGGAAGTGTCGACGTAGCGTTGTCATCGGACAGGAAGAACTTGGCTGCAGCGGCAATGGATCCAGCCTTTCTTGCGTTTCCTCCCTGGAGGAACCTGGCGAACGTCGCTGCATGCACCCCCGCCCGCCGCGCTGCTGCTGCCTGCGTCACGCGAGTCGGAGGAGCCCACCTGAGAGCGACTCGCTCCGTTGGCCACAATCCTGCGCCGCCTGAAACACGCACTCGAACGCCCACCGCGAGTTCGTCGAGCCGCCGCCATGATCCGCTTGCGTCGAGAACGCGATGGTTGTTTGAACCTGTCAGCTTCAACCCGCGCCGTGTGCGGATTGAAACCGTCGTGTGGTCGCGGATGATGTTCCGGTCATGGACTCGCCGTGCTGTCTCGCCGTCGGAAACACGCTGGCCACGCGCAACGACCTCGTGCATCGGCACGAGACCTGAATCAGAAAATACTAGCGATTCCGGGCTAATACAGGCCCATCCTTCGTTCGCGATCTTCGTCTGCGCCTGCGGCGCGAAGTAATAAGCCTCCTCCCGGATCACCGCGAGCACGTCAGATTCCCACCGCTCCAGCGGCGCGTGCTCGATCAGGAACGCCAGCACATCCCGCTCCGGCTTCTCCGGGAACTTCTTCTTCTGCGCCCGCTCGTCCTCCAGCTTCTTGCGCTGCTCGTCGAGGAACTCCTGCGGGTTGATGAAGTGCGACATGTACTCGCGGTCGGAGCGGAAGCCGCGTACCTCGATGGGCTGCTCGGGAAGCTCGTCCCTGCTCTTGGCAGGGAAGTGCGGAGCGTGCTGGTTGATCAGGTTCTCCAGCGAAAGGCAGCGGTCGATGAAGGTCTCCACCGGCTCGATGCCCACCTTGTCGATGATCCGGCGCAACCGGGTGGCGTGGTTCGCCATCTCGTCCATCATCTTCCGGTTGGTGTGCTGGAAGGAGTAGTTGTTCTTGAAGAAGTCGACGTGCCCGTAGACGTGGGCCATCACCAGCTTCTGGTCCACGTCCATGTTCGACTCGAGCAGGTAGGCGTACGAGGGGTTGTTGTTGATCACCATCTCGTAGATCTTGGAGAGCCCGTACTCGTACCCCTTGGAGAGCTGCTCGTACTCCATCCCGAAGCGCCAGTGCGGGTAGCGGTTGGGGAAGCCGCCGTAGGCGGCCACCATGTTGATCTCGTCGTACCCCAGCACCTCGAAGATGGTCTCGTAGAAGTCGAGGCCGAAGCCCTTCGCGTATCCCTCGATCTCGCGCTGGATGTCCCGCAGGTGCGGCGGGAGGCGGGTGTCCTTGTTCTCGTTCAAGTCAGGAGCCCTTCCCCAGGAAGTCCTTGATGGAGTTGTAGATCGCGTCCTTGTTGGCGATCTCGGAGAGGGCCACGTTCTCCACCCCGTCGAAGGCCTCGCGCAGGTCCTTGATGAACTGCCCGCTCCCGTAGGGGCTCTCCACCTGGCCGTAGGCGAACTGGTTCACCTTGGGGAGGATCTCCCCCTTGAGCAGGGAGACGCAGGTGCGGGTGTCGTCCGCGCTCCAGTTGTCGCCGTCGGAGAAGTGGAAGGGATAGATGTTCCAGGAGCCGGCGTCGTACTCGCCGTCCATGATGTCCCGGCAGAGCTTGTAGGCGGAGCTGATCATGGTCCCGCCCGACTCGCGGGTGTGGAAGAAGGTCTCCCGGTCCACCTCCCGGGCCACGGCGTCGTGGATGATGTAGCGGGTCTCCAGCCCCTTGTAGTTGGACCGCAGCCAGGTGTCGATCCAGAAGCTCTCGATGCGCACGATCTCCTTCTGTTCGTCGCCCATCGAGCCGGAGACGTCCATCATGTAGATCACCACCGCGTTGGACTGGGGCAGCTCGGTCAGCCGCCAGCTCCGGTAGCGCTTGTCCTCGCGGGTGGGGACGATGATGGGGATCGCCGGGTTGTAGGTGCCGGAGGCGATGCTCCGCTTCAGCGCCTGCTTGTAGGTGCGCTTGAAGTGCCGCAGCGACTCCGGCCCGGTGGTGTGCACCCCGGTGTACTTCACCTTGGGGGTGGTGAGGTTCTTCTTCCCCTTGTTCTGGATGCGGGGGAGCGCCAGCTCCTCGCCGAGGATCTCCGCCAGCTCGTCGAGGGAGAGGTCCACCTCCAGGGAGTGCTGCCCTTCTCCCTGCCCTGCCTTCCCCTTGTCGCCTTCCACCGCCCCGGGGGCGAGCACGGTGCCGGGCTGGCCGTCGCCCTGCCCCACCCCGCCCTGGTCCTTGTGGCCGTAGCGGAAGTGGGGGATGTCGATGGAAGGCACGGGGATGGTGATCAGATCCTTCCCCTTCTTCCCGATCATCTCCCCCTTCTGGATGTACTTGCGCAGGTTCTCCTTGATGCGCCCGCGGATGATCTCGCGGAACCGGGAATGGTCCTGCTTGATCTTCAGCGGCAAACAGACCTCCGGTTGTCCACTCTAGTCCTTCGCGTCCCCTCGCGCGAAGATCGAGGCCACGAAGTTGAGCACGTCGGTGGAGCAGATCTCGCAGTACCCGTAGGACTTGATCATCCGGTCCTTGACGATGTCGATCTTCTCCTGCGTGTCCTTGTCCACCACGCTACTGACCAGGTTCTTCAGCTTGATCGAGTCCTTCTGGTCCTCGAAGAGCTTCAGCTCCAGCGCCTTGTGCAGGCGCTCGTTGGTGCGGTAGTTGAAGGTCTTCCCCTCGATGGCCAGGGCGCCGATGTAGTTCATGATCTCCCGGCGGAAGTCGTCCTTGCGCGACTCGGGGATGTCGATCTTCTCCTCGATGGCCCGCATCAGCCGCTCGTCCGGCTCCTCGTACTGGCCGGTGTACTTGTTCCGCACCTTCTCCCGCTGGGTGTACGCCTTGATGTTGTCGATGTAGTTCCCGCACAGCTTGGCGATGGCGTCCTCGTCGGCGGAGATGGCCCGCTGGACCTCGTTCTTGACGATGTCTTCATACTCGCCCTTCACCACGCTCAAGAGCTCGCGGTCGCGCTTGCGCACTTCCTCGCTGGAGATGAGCGAGTGGTGCCGCAGCCCGCTCTCCAGCTCGTTGAGCACCATGAAGGGGTTGACGCAGCCCTCCCCCTTGTCGCTCACCAGCGCGTTGGAGATCTTGTCCTGCACGTAGCGGGGGCTGATCCCCTCCATGCCCTCGCGGTTCGCCTCCTTGCGCAGCTCCTTGATGTTGTCCTCGGTGAAGCCGGGCAGGGTCTTGCCGTTGTAGAGCTTGAGCTTCTGCAACAAGGTGAGGTTGTGCTTCTTCGGCTCCTCCAGCCGGGTGAGCACGGCCCACATCGCCGCCATCTCCAGGGTATGCGGGGCGATGTGCTTCCCCCGGATCTTGTGGGCGTTGTAGTCCTTCTCGTAGATCTTCACTTCCTCGTTGAGCTTGGTGATGTAGGGGATGTCGATCTTCACCGTGCGGTCCCGCAGCGCCTCCATGAACTCGTTGTTCTGCAGCTTCTTGTACTCGGGCTCGTTGGTGTGGCCGACGATCACCTCGTCGATGTCGGTCTGGGGGAACTTCTTCGGCTTGATCCGGTGCTCCTGGGAGGCGCCCAAGAGGTCGTAGAGGAAGGCCACGTCCAGCTTGAGCACCTCGACGAACTCGATGATCCCGCGGTTGGCGATGTTGAACTCGCCGTCGAAGTTGAAGGCCCGCGGGTCGGAGTCCGACCCGTACTCGGCGATCTTGCGGTAGTTCACGTCGCCGGTCAGCTCGGTGGAGTCCTGGTTCTTCTCGTCCTTGGGCTGGAAGGTGCCCACGCCCACCCGGTCCTTCTCGCTGAGCAAGAGGCGGCGCACCCGCACGTGCGACATCACCTTGGCGAAGTCTCCCTTGTACTCGGTCATCAGGTCGCGGAAGATCAGGCGCGAAGCCGGGCAAAGATCGCCGCCCACCGGGATCTTGTACCCGCTGTCCGCCGGGCAGAGGTCGGCGAACACCTTCTCCCGCCACTCCTCGGGGATGAGGAGCAGGGGGTCCTCGTTCATCGGGGTGGGGAAGCGCTCGGTGTGCACCTGCCCGTCGGCGCCCTTCTTCTCCAGCACCCAGGTGAAGGTGTAGAGCGCGCCCTCCGGCGTGCGGGAGTACTCCTCCAGGCCCTTCTTCAAGAGGCGCACGATGGTGCTCTTGGACGATCCCACGGGGCCGTGCAGGAGGATCACCCGCTTCTCCGTCCCGTAGCCCTGGGCCGCGCTCTTGAAGACGTTGACCAGCTTCATCAAGGGCACGTCCAGCCCGTAGACCGCGTCCCGGCCGCCGTTGGGCTCGTCGTGGAAGAAGTGGTAGCGGATCAGCCGCTTCTTGTTGTCGATGTACTCGGTCTTCCCGTGGCTGAGGATCATGTCGTAGATGCGCTGGAAGGCCGTGCGCGTCACCCGCGCGTTCTCGCGGACGATCCTCAGGTAGTCCTCGAACGCGCCTTCCCAGTGCAGCTCCTTGAAGCTGCTCTTGTCCTGGAGCGCGGCGATGCGGGAAACGAGACTGAGATCGCCGGAGTCGCGCAACGTCACCATGTCGACTATCCCCTCTGGCGCCAGGGGCGCCCAATCCTGGCAACCTAGCCCGCAGCATAGGCCCTGCAAAGCGTGCATCCAAAAAACCGCTCGTCCGCTGACAGAAATTCCCGGGCGGGCTGCGGCGCAGGCTACAGTTGCATAAAGCTGGACGGAGCGGTGCACAACTCCATTCAACGGGGACGCGCGCTCCCCGCCCTTCTCGCGCTGGCGGCCGCGGCGCGCATCGTCCCGGTCTTCTTCGGCTACGAGCACTACGGCGACGCGCCCGTGCGCATCGAACTGGCGGAGCGCTGGGCGCGGCACCCGCACCTCTGGCACGGCTATCTGGAGACCTGGCAGTTCGGGCCCTTGCACCTTACCCTGATCGGCGCGCTCGCGCGCCTGCTGGGCGACCGCCTCTTCGCGGCCCGGCTCCTCTCCTTCGCCTGCGGGCTCCTTTCTGTCTGGCTGCTCTACCGGGTGGCCGAGGCCGAGCGGGGGGCGAAGGCGGCGGCCTGGGCCGCCCTGGCGCTGGCCCTCTCTCCCTTGCACATCCAGTCCAGCGCCACCGGCGCCAGCGAAGCCGTGTTCCTCGCCTTTTTCCTCGGCGCCCTGCTCCTCGCCCTGCGCGGGCAGACCCTGCTGGCCGCGCTCCTTTTGGGCGCGGCCGGCCTGGTCCGGTACGACGGCTGGCTCTACCTGCCCCTCTTCGGCCTGCTCCTGCTCCGCCGCCAGCGCGACCTGGCCCGCGCCGCCGGCTTCTGCGCCCTCGCCGCCGCGCCGGCCCTCTTCTGGATGTGGGTGAACGCCCATTGGGCGGGCGACCCTCTCGCCCCCATCCACCACATCGACCGGGACCACGCGGGGCTGGTGGCCAAGGCCATCGCCGCGCAAGGCGCGCTGGCCTGGCGCCTGCAGAGCCTCTTCTTCTGGCCGTTCGCGGTCTGCGTGGTCGCCACCCCTCTCTTCGGCCTCTTCGCCCTGTGGGGCTCGGCCCGGGCGCTCTGGCGGCGCGAGCCGGGCTGGGATCTGCTGGCGCTCGCCTGGATACCGGCGGCCTTTCTCACCTTCCGGGCCGCGGCGCTGGCGGACTTCTGGCCCATGTCGCGCTTCGCCATGGTCGCCGCCGCGCTCTCCCTCGTCTTCCTCCACGACGGCCTTTCCCGGGCGCGGGCTCCCCTGCGGGCCTTGGCGGTGGCGGTGGCGGTGATGACGCCGCCACTTCTGGCGGCCCTCTCCTGGAACCGCACCGGAAAGCTCGCCGAGATGGTGCGCCCCGTTTCGCCCATCGGCTCGCTCCCTTCGGGCATCGCCGAGGCGGCGCTCTGGCTGCGCGCGCACGCCGGCCCGGGCGACGCCGTCCTGCTCGATCACAGCGACTGGTACCTCGACATCCCCCTCGCCTTCGCCTCCGGCCTCCCCGACGAGCAGCTCATCCGCGCCAGATGGACGGCCGACTTCGAGGACCGCCTCCGCCGGCACACGCCCACCCTGGCCGTCCTCCTCGTGCCGGGGGACCTGGGCGATCTGACGAAGGACCGATTCGACTTCCGCGGCCGGCGCTTCTGCCTGGCGCAGCGCTACACGTACGCCACCATCTATCGCGCCTGCCTCAGCGGGCAGCCGTAGCCTGGTGGTGCCGGCCGCGGCGGGGCGATCGCTTGCGCTGGAAGTAGTCCACCTGGAACTTGCGCACGTTCTGCTCGTGGCACTTGAGGTCGGGGCAGAAGACGTGCGTGTGGTCGTTGCGGGAGACGAAGAAGAGGTCGTCGCAGGACGAGGGGTGCAGGGCCGCATCCAGCGCGGCCTGGCCCGGGCTGGCGATGGGGCCCGGCGGCAGCCCCTTGATCACGTAGGTGTTGTAGGGGTGCTGCAGGGAGAGATCGCCCTTGTGGATGTTGTGGTCCCAGCGGAAGTCGTGCGAGAGCAGGAGCGCGTAGACCACGGTAGGGTCGGTCTGCAGCCGCATCCCCTTCTTCAGCCGGTTGTGGAAGACGCAGGAGATCCGCGGCCGCTCCTCGGGGCGCCCGGTCTCCTTCTCGATGATGCTGGCCAGGGTCACCGCCTGCCTCTCCTCCAGATCCACGCTGTCCAGGCGCTGGGAGTCGGCCCGCTGCCAGGCCTTGCGGAAGCGCGCCACCATCGTCTGCACGATCGACAGGCAGCCGTTGCCGCGGGGCAGCGCGTACGTGTCGGGAAAGAGGTAGCCCTCCAGCGATGGCCCCGGGACGCCGAACTTCTGCGGCGAGGCGGCGTCGCGGACGATCTTGAGGAAGTCCGGGGCCTGGCAGAGGCCGGTGGCGGCCACGATGGGCGCCATCTCGTCCGCCCGCAGGCCCTCCACCACGGTGAAGCGGTAGGTCTTCACGTCCCCGCGCACCATCTTGCCCAGCACCTCGTCGGGCAGGAGCGCGCCGTCGAACTGGTACTCGCCCGCCTTGGTCTTCGCGTCCCGCCGGAACCAGTGCAGGTGGGTGAAGAAGCGGTTCGCGTCCGACACCACCCGGGCATCCGCCAGGAGCCTCGCCAGGGCCCGCGGCCCGGTGCCGGGCGGGACCATGACGATGCGGGATCCCTCGCCGTAGGGGGTGGAGGCGAAGCTGCGCTCGTCCGCGAACCGCCAGGCGAGGAAGCCCAAGGCGGCGATCACGGCCAGACCGAAGAGGAAGAGCACGGCCCGCTTCATCGCCGGACAGTATAGGGGCGCCCGGCCGCGCCGCGGAATTCCCTCCTTCCGCGGCCCTGTTTCAGGCCACGGTCCTGTGCGCCCTTGTGTGTGCCCGGGGGCGCTACTTCTTCTTCGCCGCCTTGGCGGCCTTCTCCGCCTTCACCTCTACGCTCCTGGCGGTGAGGGTGTACTCCACCGTCACCTTGGCGCCCGGCTTCAGGTCGCCTGTGACCTTGGTGTCCGGGGTGCGCGCCATCTCGAACTTCTCCCCCTTGTTCTTGCCTTTCTCCTGCACCACCACGATGGAGGTGTCGCTGACGCTCTGCACCGGCCCGGTCACCTGGTAGGCCGCGGCCGCGCCTGCGACGAGCAGGCCCAGCGCCCACACCGCCTTGCGGATCGCCTTCATGTTCCGTCCTCCTTGTCTGCTGCCGGAGACCTTCTACCTTGATTCGTCCTCCGCCCGGGCAAGCGCGGCGCTCTCCTCCTCCCAGCGCGCGTAGAGGCGCTCGAGCTCGCCCGCGGCCTCGCGGTAGGCGGTGACCAGGGGGGCGCTGCGCCGGGGATCGGAGAAGAGCGCCGGATCGGCGAGCTTCGCCTCGGCGGCCTTCTTCTCCTGCTCGAGGACGGCGATACGCCCCTCCAGCGCGGCGATGGACTTCTTGATCGGTCCCAGCACCTTGTCCCGCTCCTCCCGCTCCTGGGCCCGCTCCCGCCGCGCCTGCGAGCCCTGGCTGCCGCGCGAGGCCTTCGCCGCCGGGGCCGCCAGCGCGCCCTGGGCAGCCGCCCGCCGCCGCGACCAGTCGTCGAGGTCGCCGGGCTGCGCGTCGATCCTCCCCTCCCGCACCTCCCAGATCTGGGTGGCGAGCCCGTTGACGAAGCTGCGGTTGTGGGAGACGAAGAGCAGCGTCCCCTCGTACCGGGTGAGGGCGTCGATCAGCGCCTCGCTGGAATCCAGGTCGAGGTGGTTGGTGGGCTCGTCCATGAGCAGGAGGTTGGAGGGGACCACCAGGAGCCGGGCCAGGGCCACCCGCGCGCGCTCGCCGCCGGAGAGCACGCCGATGCGCTTGTCCACCTCCTCCCCGGAGAAGAGGAAGGAGCCGAGCACGCCGCGCACCCAGCTCTGGGGCTGGGTGGGGACCAGCCCGTGCACCTCCTGCAGGACCGTGCGCGCGGGATCGAGCCTCTCGGTGTGGTGCTGGGCGAAGTAGCCCGCCACCACGTTGTGTCCCAGGCGCACGGCGCCCCTGTCCGGAGCGATCTCCCCGGCCAGGAGCTTGAGCAAGGTGGTCTTGCCCGCCCCGTTGAGCCCGATCACCGCGATCCTGTCGCCCCTGAGGATCTGCGCGGAGAGATCGCGGTACACCACCTTGGTCCCGTACGACTTGTCCACCCCTTCCAGCCGCGCCACCTCCCGGCCGCTGCGCGGCGCCTCGGGAAAGCGGAAGCGGACGGTGGCGCGCTCCTCGCGCACCTGGACCATCTCCTCCTTCGCCAGGAGCTTGACCCGGCTCTGCACCTGGCGCGCCTTGGTGGCCTTGGCCCGGAAGCGGTCGATGAAGGCCTGCACCTGCGCCCGCCTGCGCGCCTGCTTCTCCGCCTGCGCTTCCAGCCGCTCCTCCTCCGCCGCCCGCAGCTCCAGGTAGCGCTCGTAGTTGCCCGGGTAGACACGCAGGCCCTCCGGCTCCAGCGAGATCACCCGGTCGATCTGCCGGTCGAGGAACTCGCGGTCGTGGGAGACGAGCAACAGCGCCTTGCGCGAGCGGCGCAGGAAGCCGTCGAACCATTCCAGGGTGGGGACGTCCAGGTGGTTGGTGGGCTCGTCGAGCAGGAGCAGCTCGGGATCCTGCAGGAGCAGCGCGGCCAGGGCGGCGCGCATCTTCCAGCCCCCGGACAGCTCGGCGGCGTCCCGCTCCCAGGTCCGGGCCTCGAATCCCAGCCCGGAGAGGATTTCCTCCGCCCGGTGCCGGCCGTACAGCTCCTCGTGGTGGGCCAGCTCCTCGTGGAGCTCGGCCAGCTCACCGCCCAGCTCCATTTGCTCTTCCTCGCCGGCGGCCGACGCCAGCGCCGCCTCCACCGCCGCGATACGCGACTCCAGCCAGGTCCGCCCCGGGACGCTGGCCAGCACCCCCTGGACCACGGACCCCGGGGGCAGCTCCGACAGCTCCTGCGGCAAGTAGCCGGCGCGCGCCCGGCGCACGAGCTGCACGCTGCCCGCGTCGGGCTCCAGAAGGCCCGCCACGATCTTCATCAGCGTGCTCTTGCCGCTGCCATTGGGGCCGATGAGCCCGGCGCGGTCGTGGTGCCCCAGGGCGAAGCTCGCCTGCTGGAACAGCACCTTGGGGCCGTAGCGGAGGGAGATTCCGCGGGCGTGCAGGAGCGACATGACGGGCCCGCCCGGGCGCTCACCCCAGCACGGTCACGACCAGCTTGCGGTTGCGCGGCCCGTCGAACTCGCAGAAGTAGATCGCTTGCCAGGTGCCGAGCAAGAGCTTGCCGCCCTGCACCGGGATGGTCTCGGAGAACCCCACCACCGCCGCCTTGGCGTGCGCGTGGGCGTTCCCCTCCTCGTGCTTGTAGTAGCGCTCGTCGCGGGGGATGGCGCGCTCCAGGGCGTTGAGGATGTCGGTCTGCACGTCGGGGTCGGTGTTCTCGTTGATGGTCACCGCCCCGGTAGTGTGGCCGCAGTAGATGGAGCAGATCCCCGACTGGACGTTGCTCGCCGCCACCACCGCCCGGATGCGCTTGGTGACGTCGATCATCTCCTGCTTCTTGCTGGTCGGCAGCTCGATGGTGGCGGTGTGGAACATCACTCCCCTCCCAGGTATTCGTCGATCTGCCACAGACCGGCCAGGTCGTGCACGTCCCGCCGCAGCCGGGGCACGATGAACAACGGAACCCCGTTCAGGGTCGCGCGCAAGCGCTCGATCTCCCGCCGGTCCAGGTCGGCGAGGATGGCCTGCTCGGTGAGGGTCTCGCAGAGCCGCTCCGCCAGCCGGTCGGAGTCCTTGATCTGGGCCAGGTGCAGGGCCTCCTTCAGCGCCGGGACGTTGTCCGGGCCACCGTGCCGGCGGGGATCGCGCTGCACCCGGTTCACCACCACCGCGGCCGTGGGGATCTTCGCCTCCTCCAGGGCCTGGTGGAAGAAGAGCGTCTCCTGGGTGATCAGGGGGTTGGGGCTGGTGACCAGCACGAACGCCGTCTTCTCGGAGGAGAGAAGCTTCTTCACCTGCGCGGCCCGGTCCTTGAATCCACCGTACATGCCCTCGAAGGCCACCATGAAATCCGCCAGGTCGCGGAGGAAGTCGCTGCCGGTGAAGCGGGCCAGGGTGCGCAACGCCACGCCCGAGGGGCGGGCGAGCATCCGCAGCCCGAACCGGCCCGCCTTGAGCATGGGCCCGAGCAGCAGGCGCATGGCGTCGTTGTCCAGCACGTCCAGCACCCGGTCGGGGGCGTGGAGGAAGTCGAGGGCGTTGCTGGTGGGCGGCGTGTCCAGCACGATCAGGTCGAAGCGGCCGCCGGCGTAGAGCTCGTACACCTTCTCCATGGCGATGTACTCCAGGCTGCCGGCCATGGCGGTGGAAAGCGACTGGTAGAGCTTGTTTCCCAGGATGGCCTCGGCCTGCGCGGGGGTGCGCGCGTCGCGCCGGACCAGCTCGTCCCAGGCCCGCTTGAGGTCGAGCATCATGGCCCACATCTCCCCGCGGGGGGAAAGCTTGGCCTCGGCGAAGTGGGCGGGATCGATCCTCGTCTCCGCGTTCCCCAGCTCCTTCAGCCCCAGGCTGTTGGCCAGCCGCCGCGCCG
>DATKAG010000354.1:0-24191 GCA_035498355.1 Myxococcales bacterium
AGACGGCGAGCACGTTGGGGTGCTCCAGCGACCCGGCGGTCCTCGCCTCCTGCTCGAAGCGTTGCACCCTGGCCGGATCGTGCGCGGCGGTGACCACCTTGACCGCCACCCGGCGCCCGAGCTTCTCGTCGCGCGCGGCCAGCACCCGCCCCATCCCGCCCTGGCCCAGCTCGCGCTCCAGCCGGTAGCGGCCCGCCAGGAGCGCCCCCGGGCCCAGCTCCTCCAAAGCCTGGGACGGCTGCGGGGTGGGGGCCGTGACCTGATGGGGGGTGACAGGGCTGGGAGCGCGATCGGCGGGGCCCTGGGTGCGCACGAACCCGCGCCGGGTGAGATCGTAGAACCAGGAGACGGCGAAGGTGGCGACGAATCCCAGCGGGGCGAACCAGATCAGCGCCCGCAGCGTCCAGCCGGGCAGCTCCAGGTTGTGCACCACGATGTCCGCCAGCTGCAGGATGCCGGCCGCGGCCACCCCGTAGGCCGCCAGCGCCCCGAGGACGCCGCGCCGGCGCAGCTCGCCGAAGAACCCTATTCGAGCGCCTGGGCGCAGCGGGCCACCCGCTCCATCGCCTTGCGGATGTCCGCCTCGGAGATGGCGAAGGAGAGGCGGAGGAACCCTTCCCGCCCGAAGGCGCTGCCGGGAACGGTGGCCACCCCGAACTCCTCCAGGAGGACCTCGGCCAGCCGCTGGGTGCTGGCCAGCGGCTCGCCCCGGAACTTGCGGAGGAGCAGGCCGGAGAAGTCGGCGAAGACGTAGTAGGCCCCGTCGGGATCGTGCGCTTCCACCCCGGGGATCTGCCGCAGCAGCTGCACCATGAGGTGGCGCCGCTTCTCGAACTGCACCCGCATCGCCTCCAGCGGCTCCTGGGGCCCGCGCAAGGCGGCGACCGCGGCGTGCTGGGAGAGGGAGCTGGGGTTGGAGGTGCTGGCGTCCTGCACCTTGCCCATCCCCGAGATGATCTCCGCCGGGCCGCAGGCCCAGCCCAGGCGCAGGCCGGTCATGGCATAGGCCTTGGAGCAGCCGTTGATCAGCACCGTGCGGTCCTTCAACTGGGGAGCGATCTGCAGGATGTTGGTGGTCTTCGCCCCGCCGTAGACCAGCTTGTCGTAGATGTCGTCGGAGAGGATGGTGACGCGGGGGAACCTCTCCAGCACCCGGGCGACTCCCTTCATCACCTCCGCGCTCCACACCGCGCCGGTGGGGTTGCTAGGGCTGGAGAAGATGAACATCCGGGTGCGCGGGCCGAGGGCGCGCTCCAGGTCCTCGGGGCGGGGCGCCCAGCCGTCCTCCTGGCGGAGCATCATCTCCGCCGGCTTCCCGCCGGAAAGGCGCACCATCTCCGGGTAGCTGACCCAGTACGGGTTGGGGATCAGCGCCTCGTCGCCGTCGTCGAGCAGCGCCATGCAGGCGTTGTAGAGCGCCTGCTTGCCGCCGGCGGTGGCGATGATCTGGGAGGCCGGCCAGCGCTGGCCCACCTCGCGGAACATCCAGTCGGAGATGGCCTCGCGCAGCTCGAGGAGGCCGCTCGGGGCGGTGTACTTGGTGTACCCCTTGCGCAGGGCGTCGCTCACCGCCTGCTCGACATGGGGGAAGACGGGGAAGTCGGGCTCGCCCACCGAGAGCGAGACGATGTCCCGGCCCTCGCGGCGGAGCTGGGTGGCACGCGAGGTCATCGCCATGGTGGCGGACGGCTTCACCGATTCGAGACGCCTGCTGGTCACTTGAACCTCTTCTTCAGCGCGTGGAGGACGTTGGCCGGGACGAGGCCGCTGACGTCGCCCCCCAGCCGGGCCACGTCCCGCACGAAGCGGCTGGAGATGTAGAAGTAGTCCTCGCCCGTCATCATGAAGAGGGTCTCGATCTCCGGGCTGAGCTTGCGGTTCATGTTCGCCATCTGGAACTCGTACTCGAAGTCGCTCACCGCCCGCAGGCCGCGCAGCACGCACTTCACCCCCTCCTGCTCGGCGAACTTCACCAGCAGGCCGGAGAAGGTCTTCACCTGCACGCGGTGGTCGGCGTTCACCGCCCCGCGCAACAGCTCCACCCGCTCCTCCACGGTGAAGAGCGCGTCCTCCTTGGCGGGGTTCATCAGCACCGCCACGATCAGCCCGTCGAACATCTTCAGGCCGCGCTGGATGATGCTCAGGTGGCCGTTTGTGGGCGGGTCGAAGGAGCCCGGGTAGAGGGCGATCCGCGAGGGCATCGGGCGGCATCCTGCGGGAGAGCGGGGGCGAAATCAATTGTGTTCTGCAGCGGACGCAAAGGTGCACGCGGAGGGCGGCGTGACCAGCTTGGCCGCACATGCGCGAAGCAACCTGGGTGACGGCAGCGATCCTGATGTTCAGTTGTGCGCAAGCGGTCCCGGAGGGCGGGGGCGCCGCCAGTGTCATTGCGGCGCCTGCGGCGCCGGCCCCGGACGGGGAGCGCCGGCGGGCCCCTGCGATCCCTCCGTGGACGGCGCCGTCTCCGTCGCCGACACCGGCGCCTGTCCGGCGCTGCTCCCGCATCCCACGGGCTGCGCGGCGGAGATCACCGTCTGCTCCGGGCCGGGCCCGGGGCCCGACGGGGCGGGCGGCAACACGGTGCAGGGCGCCACCAGCGACGGGCGCGGCTCCCTGGTCCTCTCCTGCCACCGGGCGGACGTCGGCCCGCCGCAGCTCAACTTTCTCTTCCTCCCCACCCCCTCGGGCTTCGTCTCCAAAGCGGGGCTGGGGGTGGACGTGCGGCCGCTGAGCGACGGGTTCATCGCCTCCCGGGGCTCCTACCTGCTGCCGCCGCCGGAGTACGACTTCTTGGCCCATGACGGCGACCTGCGCACCTCGCAGAAGGGGGGCATCCTGTACGCGGGGCCGGACGGCGCCCTCCTCGTCCACGCCGGCGCGGGCGAGCTGATCGCGCAGTCGCTCGACGCGGCGGGAACGGTGCGCAGCACGGTCTCCTTCGCCTCTTTCGCCGGCAGCGCCTCCAGCCTGATGTTCGGCGGGGCGATGAGCACCGCCGGAGGGACCCTGGTGATCTGGCAGGTGTACGGCGAGGCTTCCGCCAGCGCCCGCTGGCTGGGGCCCGACGGCGCGCCGGCCGGCGCCGTCTTCTCCCTCGCCGGGTGGACCGACTCCGCGCCCGACTCCGCGGCGCTGGCCGGCGGAGCGGTGGCCATCGCGGCCCAGCCGGAGAGCGGGACCTCGGAGCGCCGCTGGCGGGGGGTGATCGCCCCGGGCGCGGCGGCGGAGCAGGTCGCTCCGGCCTGGCTCGCCTCGCGCGGGAGCTTCTTCCTCCTTCCCGGCGGCAAGGCGATGGCCTTCGGACAGGAGATCGTCGCTTCCGACGGGACCCTCTGCGGTACGGTGGACCTGGGAGCGCCGCTGGTGGGCCTGGGCGTGGACGGCACCGCGTTCAGCGCCCGCAGCGAGAAGACCTTCCGCGTCTACCCCCGGCTATTCCGCTGAGAGGATGAGCAGGCGGGTGTCGCCGTAGCGCCGCTCGCCCCCGGCGGCGAGGGGCGGGGGCGGCACCGGGGCCGGCTCCCGGCGATCCATCTCCAGCACCACCCGGGCGCCAGGCTCGAGCAGCCCGTTGGCGGCCAGCGAATCGAGCGTCGACTGCGCCGCGCGCAGGGCGTAGGGCGGATCGGAGAACACCAGGTCGAAGCGGCTGCCGCGCAGGCGCCCCAAGGCGTCCGGCAGCCCGGCGCGAAGCAGCCGGGCCCGATCCCCGTATCCCAGGGTGGCCAGGTTCTGCTCGATCACCGCGCAGGCCCGCGGGTCGCTCTCCACCAGCACCGCGTGCGCCGCTCCCCGGGAGAGCGCCTCCAGCGCCAGCGCGCCGGTGCCGGCGAAGAGATCGAGCACCCGCAGCCCGTCCATCCGCTGGCCCAGCAGGTCGAAGAGGCTCTGCCGCACCCGGTCCGCCGTGGGGCGGGTGCCGCGGCCGGGGACCGCGCGCAGCGGACGCCCCCGGGCCTCGCCCCCGACGATCCTCAACCCTCTCCTTCGTGCAGCGCCGCCACCGCGGCGATCAGCTTGCGGGAGGTGCCGCGCACCCCGGCCTTGCGGTAGAGGTCGAGCGCCTCGTAGCAGCAGAGCGCCTCCAGCCGCTCCTGGACCGCGGGGTCGAGGCCGCGCAAGAGGCGCTGGTGGTGCGCGGCCGACTGCTCGAGGGTGGCGCCCTTCTCGTCGGCCCAGGCCTGGAGCGCGTCCCAGACGGCCGGCGGCGCCGCCCGCCGCAGGGCACGGAGGAAGGGGCCCGAGGCAGTGAGCTGGCGGACTCCCTTGCGGGCCAGGTCGGGCGCCAGCGACTCGGTGGCCGAGGAGAGAGCCGTCCCTCCCAGCTCGGCGGCCAGCCCTTCGGCCTCCTCCTCCATCCCGGTGATGCGCACCGCGCTGGGCGGCGCGCCGCGGGAGCGAAGCTGGCGGGCCAGCTCCGCGGCGGCCTTTGCGCCTCCCAAAGGAACGATCTCCAGCCCCAGCTCCATCTGGCAGACCGCGCTGGCGGTGAGGGCCGCGTTGCGCGCGTCCTGCTGCGTGTCGGCGGCGGAGAGGGAGACGCCGGTGAAGCCCGCGTCGATCTCCGCCTGCACCCGCTGGGGATCGGGGAGCGCGCTCCCCGCCCTGGGCGGATCCTTGAGCAGGGCGACCGGGCCGAAGAAGCGCAGGTCGCCGGCGGCGCGGAAGGCCGCGTCGGCGAACGCCCCGTCCTCCCGCGCCTCCTCGGGCCCCTTCTCGTCGGCGCCGGAGGGGCGCATGAGCAAGAGCGGCGCCTCGGCGTCCCGGGCGGCGCGGGCGAAGCCGGCGATGGCGGCGGGCGCCGGGGCGGCCAGGGCCACCAGCGGGAGCGACTCGCGGGCCGCTGCCGCGAGCAGCTCGCGCATGCTCATCACCAGCAGCTCCTGCCCGCCGAGGCGCGCCACCGCCTTGGCCGGCCGCCGCGCCCACGCCACCTGGACCGGGTTAATGCACTACCTCCTCGTGCCTGTACTGCTCGCTCTCGAACTGGATGGTGGTGTGCTCGATGGCGAAGCGCTCGCGCAGGAGCGCCTTGGCGTCGGTGAGGATCTCGTCGTGGCTGCGGCAGCCGGGCGAGTCGCAGGTGACCACGATGTGGCAGGAGAGCGCCACCAGCCCGCTGGTGATGGTCCAGACGTGCAGGTCGTGCACCGCGGAGATCCCGGGAACTTGCGCCAGCGCCCGGGAGACGTCGCCCACCGGGATGTGGCCGGGAGCGCCCTCCAGGAGCACGTCCACCGCCTCCCGGCAGAGGCGGATGGCGCTCCAGACGATGGTGCCGGCGATGAGGAAGCTGATGATCGGGTCGGCCGCGAGCTGTCCCGTCCAGGCGATCAGGGCGGCGGAGACCAGCACCCCCACCGAGTTGAGCAGGTCGCCGGCGAGGTGGAGGAAGGTGGAGCGCAGGTTCATGCTGGAGTGCGATCCGCCGTGCGTGATCCACATCCCCGCGGCATTGAGGACGATCCCCAGCGAGGCGAGCAGCGCCACCGTCTGCACGTGCACGGGCTCGGGGTGGCGGAGACGGTGGACGCCCTCGATGGCGATCCCCACGGCGATGGCGAGGAGGAAGGCCCCGTTCACCAGCGCGGCGAGGATCTCCAGGCGCTGGTACCCGTAGGTGCGCCGGGCATCGGCCGGGCGGGCGCCCACGCGCAGGGCGAAGAGCGAGAGGCCGATGGCCCCCGCGTCCGCCAGCATGTGCCCGGCATCCGAGAGGAGGGCGAGGCTGTTCGCCGCCCAGCCGCCCACCGCTTCCGCCACCATGGCAGCGACGGCCACCAGGAGGGCGAACACCAGCCGCCGCTGCTCCCCGGCTCGCTGGAGACCGGCCGGATGCGCGTGCTCCTGCCCGTGATGGTGGTCGTGCATCCGGCGCGATAGTAATGCCCCCACCGCCGGGCTTCCAGCGCGAACCTGCGCTACCATTCGTTCATGGAGACCGGGCCGCAGGAGGCGGAGTCGGGATTCGCGGACGCGCCCGACGGCACGCGCATCCACTGGACGGCGGTGGGCGACGGCTCGCCCGTCCTGGTCTGCTGCGACGGGATCGGATGCGACGGATTCGCCTGGAAGTACCTGGTGCGCGACTTTGCCGGAAAGCACCGCATCGTCCGCTGGCACCTGCGGGGGCACGGGCGCAGCGGCAACCCCTCCGATCCGGCCCGGGTCACCTTCGACGACATCTCCTCCGACCTGCAGGCGGTGCTGCGCGCGACCTCCACCCGCCGGGCGGTGCTGCTGGGGCACTCGATGGGCGTGCAGGTGGCGCTGGAGCACCACCGGCGCCATCCCTCCGAGGTGCTGGCCCTGGTGCTGATCTGCGGCTCCTACGGGCTGCCGCTGGACACCTTCCACGACAACAAGGCGATGAAGATCCTCCTCCCCTCGCTGATCGGCGCGGCGGGGAAGTATCCGCAGGCGATGGGGCTGATCTGGCGGCTGCTCTCGGGAGGGGAGCTGGCCTACCAGCTGGCCACCCACCTGGAGGTGAACGGCAGGCTGGTGCGTCGCGACGACTTCCTCCCCTACTTCCGCCACCTGGCCGGGATGGACCCCCGCCTCTTCCTCGGCATGCTCAGCCATGCCAGCGAGCACACCGCGCTCGACCACCTGCCGCAGGTGGACGTGCCCACGCTGATCGTGGCGGGGACCGACGACACCTTCACCCCCTACCGGCTGAGCGAGGAGATGCACGCCCGCATCCCCGGGTCGGAGCTGCTCTCGGTGCCGGGCGGGACGCACGTGGCCACCATCGAGCACCCGGAGCTGATCACCCTGCGGCTGGAGAAGTTCCTCGCCCGCCTCCCCAAGCGGCGCGCCTCCGGGACGCTGCGCACCGCCTGATGCGGCTCTCCGCCCTCCTCCTGCTCGCGGCCCTTCCGGCGCTGGCGCTGGATCCCCGCTTCGCCTGGGAGACGCTGGAGACTCCGCACTTCCAGGTGCACTACCACCAGGGGACTTACCGATTCGCGCAACGGGTGGCCCGGGCCGCCGAGCTGGCCCACGAGCGGCTGGCCCCGCTGCTCGAGCACCTTCCCTCCGGGCAGACGCAGATCGTGGTGCAGGACGACACCGACTTCGCCAACGGGAACGCCAGCCCGCTGCTCTACAACCTGATCCACGCCTACGCGCCGCCGCCGGACTCGCGCAGCACGCTCGCCGACTTCGACGAGAACGTGTACGAGCTGATCGCCCACGAGTACACCCACATCCTGCACCTCGACACCGTGCTCGGCCTCCCCGAGGGGATCAACACCGTGTTCGGCAAGATCTGGATCCCCAACGGCGGGCAGCCCACCTGGTTCATCGAGGGGATGGCCGTCTTCGCCGAGAGCGAGGTGAGCGCCGCGGGCCGGCTGCGCGCCTCGGGGGAGGAGATGATGACCCGGGCCCAGGCGCTGGCGGGAACGCTGTCCGACATCGATACGCTCTCCAACCTGCCCCTGAAGTGGCCGCGGGGCTTCGGCCAGTACACGGTCGGCTCGCGCTTCCTCTACTTCGTCAACCAGCAGTACGGGCTGGGGGCGCTGCGCGATCTCTCGCACGACTTCGGCTCGCGCATCGTCCCCTTCGCCCTCAACCTCAGCGCAGAGCGGGTGCTGGGGGAGAGCTACCTGCAGCTCTACGACCAGTACGCCGCGGCGGAGCGCCGCCGGGCCGAGGAGGCGCAGGCGCGCATCCGCGCCGAAGGCGAGACGGCGGTGGAGCCGCTCACCGGCCTGGGGGAATGGACCCGCACCCCGCGCTGGAGCCCGGACGGGCGCACGCTCTACTACACGAACGTGGGGCCCGACCGGCTGCCCGAGGTGCGCGCGCTTGCGCCCGGCCCCTGCTGCGGCCCCGTGCAGCCGATGGCCGAGCCGGTGCGGCCGGGCGACCGCCACGTGGTCAACCTCTGGGCGGACGGCTCGGGGGACTCGACGCTCTCCGTCGCCCCGGACGGGCGGGTGATCTTCTCCCGCGCGGAGGTCTACCAGGAGTTCGAGGTGCTCCAGGACCTGCGCTCCTGGGACCCGGCGACGGGGCAGGAGAGGCGGCTCACCCGCGGACAGCGCACCCACGCCCCGGACGTGGGCCGGGACGGGACCATCGTCTTCGTCTGGCGGCGGCCGGGGGGAAGGACGGCCATCGCGGAGCTGGGACCCGACGGGCCCCGATCGCTCTTCGAGGACCCATCGGGCGAGCCGGTGGACAGCCCGCGGGTTTCTCCGGACGGCAAGCGGGTGGCCTTCCTCCACCACCGCGACGGCGCCTGGGACCTGCGCATCGTGGATCGGGCCACCCGCGAGGTGAGCGACGTCACCCACGATCGCGCGCTCGACCGGGACCCGGCCTGGACGCCGGACGGCGAATGGCTGCTCTTCACCAGCGACCGCACCGGCGTCTACGACGTCTACGCCTGGCGCCCCGGCGATCTGCGGCAGGTGACCAACGTCGTGCTGGGCGCCTTCGAGCCCGAGCCCTCCCCGGACGGCACCCAGCTCGCCCTGGTCACCTACGGGGTGCGTGGATACGACCTGGGGCGCCTCCCGCTCGAGCCCGCCTCCTGGCGGCTGGCCGGCGATCAGCCTGAACAGGCGGAGCAGCGCCCGGCGGTGACCGCGCTGCCCCCGCCCGAGGTCTACCCGGCGCATCCCTATTCCCCCTGGGAGACGCTGCGGCCGCACTTCTGGCTGCCTTACGCGGCGGCGGACGGCTATGGAACCACGGTAGGGGCGATCACCGCGGGCTTCGACGCGGTGGACCGCCACGAATACACAGCGGCTGCCTGGTGGAGCATCACCGGAAAGGAGCCGGGCTTCGACCTCGCCTACCTGAACCACTCCTTCTACCCGGACCTGACGCTCGACCTGTCCCGCGACCTGAACGCCCCGCAAGCGGCGGGCGGGCTGGACGCGCCGGGCTTCTACTACGAGCGCTCCATCGGCGGGTCGATCACGGCCTCGTTCCCCTTCTCCCGGATCGAGCAGTCGCAACAGATCGACCTCACCTACCAGCTGGAGAACCTGTCGGTGGATCGGAACCCGCAGAATGTCCCCACCTCGCCAGGGTGGCTGGCGGCAGCCACCGCCACCTGGTCCTGGTCGGACGCGCGCAGGTTCGTGCGCAGCATCTCCAACGAGCAGGGGCAGCGGTTCGCCATCTCCTTCCGCCTCTCCGACCCGGCGCTGGGGAGCCAGTTCTCCTTCTGGCAGGCCACGGCGGCGGCCGCCAAGTACGTAGCGATGCCCTGGAGCAGCGGCGGGATCCCCTGGCACCACGTGCTCGCCCTGCGCGCATCGATGGGAGTGGCGCGCGGCGACCTCTCCAACCGGCACGACTTCTTCCTCGGCGGCTTCCAGCAGACCGACCTGGTGAACGTGGTGCTCAACCCGGCCAACGCTCCCTTGCGCATCCTCCGCGGCTTCGTCAACGACGCTTTCCATGGGACCGAGTACGTGCTGGGCACCGCCGAGTACCGCTTCCCCATCTTCGACGTGGAAACGGGCCCCTGGACGCTGCCCGTCTACCTGCGGCGTCTGCACGGCGCCGTGTACAGCGATGTGGGCGACGCGTTCACCCCCGGCACGGGCGATCTCACCCTGCACGCGGGCGCCGGCGCCGAGCTGCGCGCCGAGGTGGTCCTGGGCTGGGTCTTTTCCACCGACGTCCGCCTGGGGTGCGCCCGGGGGCTGGAGAGCGGTCCGTTGGCCATCCTCGACTGCTATGCGGCGTTGGGAGGAGTCTTCTAGCCGCTCTCTCGCCGGAGGCGCGAGACTGCGGCTACGCCTTTGCTGCGTGTTCGCGCGAAGGCGCGAACACGCTTGCCAAAGCTGGCGCGGCCCCGCGCGCGGCGTGTACTCTCGACCGCCGATGCAAGGAAGGCTCGAGCGCGCGCTGGAGGCCGGGCTGCGCATCCGTCCCGGGGAGCGGCGCCGCGTCGCCCTGATGGCCCTCTATGCGGCGAACGCCATCGGCGCGGTGGTGGTGGGACGGTCGGTGCGGGACGCGCTCTACCTCTCCAACCGGCCGGCCCGCGGGCTGGCGGGGATGTACATCTGGAGCTCGCTGGCCATCGTCCTCGTCTCCTGGCTCTACGCCCGCGTGGCCGACCGGGTGCCGCGCGGCCTGTTGAACGCCGGCAGCGCGCTGGCCTGCGCGGCCCTGGGAGCGGCCCTCTGGGCCACCCTCGCCCTCACCGACGCGGTCTGGGTCTACGCCGCCCTCTACATCTTCGTGGAGGCCATGGGCTCCCTGGTGGTGATCCAGTTCTGGACGCTGGCCAGCGACGTCTTCCACGCCCGGGAGGCCAAGCGGCTCTTCGGGCTGATCGGCGGCGGGGGGACGCTGGCCAACGTGATCTTCGGCTTTCTCGTCGGCCGCTACGCGCCGGTGGTGGGAGCGCAGAACCTCCTCCTCCTGATGATCGCGCAGCTCTTCGTCTGCGCCCTGGTCGCCCGGGCCGGCTCCCGGCTGGCCTCCGCCGCCCCGGGGCGGTTCCGCTCCCGGCCGGCGCGCATGCCCCGGGTGCTCTCCCGCGCCGGCCTCGCCTTCCTCTCCAACAAGCACCTGGCCATCGTCGCCCTGATCGGGGCCACCAGCGCCGCGGCGGTGACCATCGTCGACTTCCAGTTCAAGCTCTCGGCCGCCGCCGTCCTCGAGCAGAACGACCTGGCCGGGTACTTCGGTCGCTTCTACGGGATCTGCGGCGGGGTGGCCCTGGCGGTGCAGATCTGGGTCACCGGGCGGGTGCTGGAGCGCCACGGGATCCTCGCCTCGCTGCTGCCCCTGCCGGTAGGGCTGGCGCTGGGCTCGGGGGCCTCCGCCGCCATGGCCAACCCGGGGCTGTTCGTCAGCTCGCTGGCCAAGGGGTCGGACACCATCTTCCGCTACACCATCAACGACGCCTCCATGCAGCTCCTCTACGTCCCGGTCCCCGCGCACGTGCGCGGGCGGGCGAAGGCCTTCATCGACGGCGTGCTCAAGCCCAGCTCGGTGGCGCTGGCCGGCGCGGCGCTCCTCTTCTACAAGAACGCCGGCGGGAGCGGCCGGCCCCTCACCGTGGCGGTCCTCCTCCTGGTGGGCGTCTGGGTGGCGCTTCTGGTGCGCGCGCGCAGCGAGTACGTGCGCAGCCTGGTGGAGTCGCTGGAGAAGCGCCACCTGGACCTCGCCGAGTCCCGCCTGGCCGGGGCCAACGAGGCCACGCGGCGGGCGCTGCGCACGGCCCTGCGCGGCGACCCGGCCACCGTGCTGCACGCGCTCACCCTCTTGCAGCAGCTGTCCCAGGCCCCGGACTTCACCCCGGAGCTGCGAGGGCTGCTCCAGCACCGGGACGCGAGGGTGCGGGCGGCGGCCATCGAGCAGCTCGGGGCGCTGCGCCGGACCGAGGCGGCGGAGGAGATCCGCTCCCTGTTGCGCGATCCCGTGCCCGAGGTGCGCGCGGCGGCGCTGGGCGGGCTCTGCGCCATCGAGCAGGAGGCGGCGGTGCCCACCGTGCTGCCGTTCCTCGAGGCGCGCACAGCCCCGGAGTCGGTGGTGAGGGCCGCGGCGGCGGTGGCCCTCATCCGCCACGCGGGAATCGACGGGGTGCTGGCCGCCGCGGAGCCGCTCAAGCAACTGCTGGCGGCGGAAGACCCGCGCGATCGGGCGGCGGCCGCGGACGCCCTGGGGAACATCGGGGTGAGCGGCTTCTTCCGCCCTCTGCTCGCCTTCCTGCGCGACCCGGACCTGGGCGTGCGGCGGCGGGCGATCGCGGCGGCGGGAAAGCTGCGCGCGCCGGAGCTGATCGGCGCCTTGGTCGAGCAGTTCCAGAAGCGGGAGACGGCCCTGGAGGCGGCTTCAGCGCTGGCCCAGTTCGGCCCAGGGATCGAGGGGCAGCTCGGCTCCATCCTCCTGGACGAGGCCTCGCACGTCGATTGCCGGCGCGGCATCGCCCTGGTCCTGCAGCGGCTGGGCACCCGGGAAGCGGCGGAGGCGCTCCTGGGCGCGCTCACCTCCCGGGAGGCGGCGGTGCGCAAGGCGGCGGCCCGGGCGCTCTCCCGGCTGGCCCGCCGGCAGCGCGGCCTGCGCATCGAGGCCGGTCGGGTGGAGCGGGCGGTGCACGCCGAGCTGGCCGGGGCGCGCGCGGCCCTGGCGGTGTTCAAGAAGCTGGCCTTCGGCGTCGCCGGGCGCGCTCCCCGGACCCCGGCGGAACTCCTGGCCGTGGCGCTCCTGGAGGAGCGGGACGCCCGCCTGCTGCAAGCGCTGGTGCTGCTGGAAGTGCTGTTGCCCCAGGTGCGGCTGGACGTGGTGGCGGAGAACCTGCGCTCCGAGTCGCCCGCGGCGCGGGCCAATGCCATCGAGGTGCTGGACAACACCTTGCCCGAGCCCTGGAGGCGACTGTTGATGGCGGCGCTGGACGAGACCAAGCGGCGCGGGGACCAGGTCCTTCCCGATGCGCGCCCGCCCGTGGAGCTGGCAGCGGCGCTGATCGCCGGCGAGTGCGGGCTGTGGACGGGCGCCTGCTCCGCGCGCTGGGCGCTGGACGGCGCGGTCCCGCTCGCCCCGCTCCTTCCGCCGCTGCAGGCGGCGCTGCACTCGCCTTCGGCTCCCCTGCGCGAGGCCGCCGCCTACGCGGTGGCCCGGGCCGCGCCCGCCGAGGCGCCGCGGCTCCTGGGACAGCTCACCGCCGATCCCGCCGCCTCGGTGAGCCGGGCGGCGCGCGCCCTGCTCGCCCGCGCCGCGCCGAGGGCGTCGGCATGATCTCCACCGTGGAGAAGGTGCTCTTCCTCAAGTCCATCGATCTCTTCCGCGCCCTGCCCTCCGAGGAGCTGGCGCAGATCGCGGAGATCGCCGAGGAGCAGCCGCTGGCCTCGGGCGACCAGGTCTTCGCCCAGGGCGACCCGGGCGACTCGCTCTACCTGATCGTGGAAGGCAAGGTGAAGGTCCACCAGGGCAGCCGGGAGCTGGTCCGCCTGGGCGTGCGCGACGTCTTCGGGGAGATGGCCGTTCTCGACTCCGAGCCCCGCTCGGCCAGCGTCACCGCCGTGGAGGACGCCGTCCTCCTCAAGATCTGCCGCGACGACTTCCGCGACATCCTCGGCGAACGCCCCGAGATCGCCATGGGCGTGATGAAAGTCCTCACCCACCGCCTCCGCGAAACCAGCCGCAAGTCCTGATCCTCCTCCAGTCGGAGATCGGGGACACATAACGCAACTCCCCGTGCCAATCCGGGCGAGTTGGCATGGTGGGTTGCGTATTGTGTCCCCGAATTCCGACGATCAGCGGAGGCGGGTCAGGTCGGCGGCCAAGGAGGAGAGCGACACCTCGTGCTGGGTGCCGGTCTTCAGCTCTTTCAGTCTGGCGCGGCCGGATTGGAGCTCGGCGTCGCCGAGGACCAGGGCGAAGCGGGCGCCCAAGGAGTCGGCGCGCTTGAGCTGGTTGCCCGGGTTGGCCTTGCGGAAGCTCACCTCGACCGGGAGGCCGGCGGAGCGGAGCTGCTGGGCGAGCTCGTCGGCGCGGGCCGCCTCGGCGTCGCCCAACGGGGCGATGAAGAGCAGCGGCGGGGTGGTGCGCTCCTTGCCCATCTGCGCGAGGAGCAGCGCCATCCGCTCGACGCCCGCGGCGAACCCGATCCCGGGCACGTCGGGGCCGCCCAGCTCCTTCACCAGCCCGTCGTAGCGGCCGCCGCCGGCCACCGTGCTCTGGGCCCCCAGGCCCGAGGTGGCGATGGCCTCGTAGGTGGTGCGCGCGTAGTAGTCGAGCCCGCGCACCAGCTTGGGATCGACGACGAACTTCACCCCCAGCCGCCCGAGCGATTCCTGCACCCCCGCGAAGTGGGCCCGGCAGGCGTCGCAGAGGAACTGCTCCATCCTCGGAGCGCCCGCGGCCACCTCCTGGCACCCGGGGTTCTTGCAGTCCAGCACGCGGATGGGGTTCGTCTCCACCCGCTTCCTGCAGTCCTCGCAGAGGTCGCCCGCCCGCGAGCGCAGGTACGCCTGCAGCGCCTCGCGGTAGCGCGGCCGGCAGGCGGCGTCGCCCAGCGTGCTCAGGTGCATGGCGAAGGGGAGCCCCAGCCCCCGCAGCCAGCGGTCGAGCATCTCGATCTGCTCCGCGTCGATGCGCGGCCCCGGGCTCCCGAACGCCTCGATCCCGATCTGGGTGAACTGCCGGTACCTCCCCCGCTGCTGCCGCTCGCGGCGGAACATCGGCCCCAGGTACCACCAGCGGGTCTCCGGCTCCTGCTGGCCGACATTGTGCTCCACGTACGCCCGCACCAGCGAGGCGGTGTTCTCCGGCCGCATCGTCACCGAGTCGCCCTTGTCGTCGAAGGTGTACATCTCCTTCCCCACGATGTCGGTGACCGCGCCGATGCCGCGCACGAACAGCTCGGTCCGCTCCAGGATGGGCGTGCGCGCCTCCCGGTAGCCGTAGAGGGGAAAGAGGTCGCGGGCGGACTGCTCCACCAGGTCGTAGTGCCCCACCCGCACCCAGGGATCGTCGTCCTTGAGGTAGGTGTCGATGGGCAGGACGTCGCGCGTGCCCTTCACGCCGCGGATCTTCTGGCTCATTCCAGCGCCTCGCCCAGCTTGACGGCCATGCCCGGGGAAAGCCGGGGCGAGAGCTTCACGCCTCTGGCGAAGAGCAGCACCACCGTCGAGCCCATCTCGAACACGGCCAGCTCTCCCCCTTTCTCCACCGGCAAGGGCTGCTCGTACATCCGCCGCGCCGCCTGCCGGGTGCGGCGGGCGTTGGTCACCACGTCGTCGTAGACGGCCCGGATGCGGCCCACGTTGGTGGCCCCCACCGCCACCACCCCGCAAGGGCCGCGGGGCGTGGCGAGGAAGGTGCTGAGCCGCTCGTTCACGCAGAACAGCTTCTCCACGTTGCGCACCCCGACCGGGTTCACCGGCCAGAGCTGCCCCGGCATGCTCACGTACCCCGCGATGCGCCCGCCCAGCGGCGCGTGGATGCGGTGGTAGTTCCGGGGCGCGAGGTAGATGGTGCAGAAAGCGCCCCCGGCGAACTGCCGCGCGTCCTCCTCCGCCGCGGGGCCGCCGATCAGCTCCGGGAGCGTGTAGTGCTTGCCCTTGGCCTGGTAGAGGCGCGAGTCGACGATCTCCCCCAGCTCGCCCAGGGTCCCGTCGACGGGGCTGACGGGCAGCCCCTCCCCCGGGGCGATGGGCCTCAGGCCGGGCTTGAGCCTGCGGGTGAAGAACTCGGTGAAAGTCGGGTACTCCTCGATGGGCCGCTCCGCCTCCGCCTCGTCCACCCCGTACTTGCGGGCGAAGGCCCGGATCAGCGCCCGCACCACCGGTCTGGGCGCGTTGGCCCGGCACGCGGCGCCCACCGCGCGGGAGAGCGTGTTCTTGGGCAAGAGGCGCAGGAGTGTGTAGGACAGCTCGGGCACGGGCTGCGTGGTGTAGCAGGGCGGCCAGGGGAACGCTATCGGGCTACTGCGGAGGAGGAGGCGGCACGGCGCCCGGCTGCGGCTGACCGGGGACGGTGATGTAGTACTGCGGCTCGCCGGCATCGGCGGCCGGCGCCGGGCGCGCGGCCGCCGCGGCGGGCTTGGGCGGAGCCGGCGGCGGACCCGCGTCGGGCACGGCCGCGGGCGGCGGCCGGGGGTCCCCGGTGCGCCGGTAGATCTTGCCGTTCACCACCAGCACCACCTGGCCCACCATGCCCGGCAGCTTCGAGCGGCACAGATCGGAGGGCGCGACGCGGTAGACGGTGCCGGTCACCCCCGTGCCCTGCTCGTTGAAGGGCTCGTTCTCGTCCAGGCACCCGCCCGTCTGCTTGTTCAGGTCGGAGATGGAGGCGCCGGTGCCGAAGGGATCCTGCGGAGGCCCGGCATCGGGCTGCGAGGCGGCGACGATCTGCGAGGGATCGATGTTCACCACCGGCGGCGCGTTGTGGGCCGCGATGGCGGCCATCCTCTCCCGCTCGGTCCGCTCCTTCGCCAGCTGCTCCTTGCCCCGCTGGATGGTCCCGAGCAGCATCTCCGCCTGCGGCGCGTCGACGGAACGCTTGTCGACCTTGTGCAGGAAGCCCACCACCTCGTCCATCCGCGGGTCGCCGTAGGCGTCGTCCAGCTCGGTCGCATAGAGCTGCTGGTAGAGGGCCGCCCCCTGCTGGTAGTTGTCGTCCGGGCCCGTGGTCCTGTGGCATCCGGCGAGAGAGAGCGCGAGAAGGCAGAGCGCGGCGCGGCGGGACAAGTCGATTCCTCCCCGGGAAGATCCGCGCCGACGCTAGCATGGCGCCCGCCGCAGGGCAGGTTTCCTTCCACGGACTCACCGGCCCGGCGCGGGCGCGCCTAGAACTTCGTCTGCACTCCTACGGAGTCGCTGTGCAGGTCCCACCAGAGCAGCCCGCCGCCGGTGGCGGCGAGGACGGCGGCCGCGATGTAGAAGCCGCGGGCGATGTTGGTGTCGCGGTCCACGTCCGCGTACGACGCCACGTCGGTCTTGTGCAGCTGGTTCGCGGCGGCCTTGGCGTTCAGGTCGGAAGCGGTGGAGTACGCCTTGGCATGAAAGGCGACGCCGATCACCGCGCTGGCCACCGCCGCGCCGATGGCCCCCACCGCCACCGGCCGCACCCAGCCAGGCTTGCGCGGAGAGCCGGCCTCCACCGCCGGCAGGGCCGCCGCGGGAACGGCCAGCACCGGCGGGGCGCCCAGGTCGAGGCGCGCATCGGTGGTCCGGCCGAACCGCACCTCCACGAAGGTGCTGGTCTCGTGCGCCTTGTCTTTCACCCACACCACGTGCTGGCCGGGGGCGAGCCCTTCCAGGGGCTGGGCCAGGGGCAGCGTTCCGGCCGCCTTGCCGTCCACCCAGAGCAGGGCGCCCGGCGCCCCGGGGACGTCGATCCGCAGCGAGCCCACGAACCGGGAGGGCGCGAGGAGCTGGACCGCCGCCTCGCGCACCATCTCGATGAGCGCGTCCTGCGAGCCGGACACCGGATGGGTGGCGCGGCGCAGCTCCTGCCCGCTCTTCGCATCGAGGAGCTTGAGGTCGATCATGAATGAATCGCCCAGCTGGCTGGTGGTGCCCATGATCAGCTGCCGGGCGCCGGCGTGCAGGGCGGCCGCGGAAGCGCAGGCGACCTTCGCCTCGCAGTCCGGCTCGCGCTTCAGCGCCCCGGCGACCTCGGCCTCCTTCGCCAGCCGGGCCTCCTGGAGCTGGCCCAGCTCGTTGCGCAGGGTCACCTCCAGGGCGTGCACCATGTCGGGCGGCGCGCCCAGCGGGCGCAGCGGCATGAGCGCCACCACCGGAGGTGGCTGCGGCGCGGCGGCTGTCGCGAGCAGGGCAAGACCCAGCGCCCACATCTTGAGAAACCCCTCCCCTCAAGCAGCGACCAAACAATATTACAGCAGAATCGTTTTCCCGCCTACACTCCCCCGCGCGATGTGCCGACTCTTTGGCTGCCGCTCCTCCGCCCCCGGGGCGGTCGCCCACGAGCTCTTTCACGGGGCCAACGCCCTGCGGGTGCAGAGCAAGGAGCACCCGGACGGCTGGGGAGTTGGCTGGTACGAGCGGGACGTTCCCCGGGTGGTGCGCAGTCTCACTCCCGCCCACGGCGACGCAGATTTCGCCAAGCTCTCCCACTTCGTCAACGCGCAGACCGTCCTCGCCCACGTGCGCAAGGCCAGCGTGGGCAGGGTCTCGGCCGAGAACACGCATCCTTTCCAGCGCGGCCCCTGGCTCTTCGCCCACAACGGCACGGTGCCCCGGTGGGAGCGCGCCCGCGGACCCCTGGAGTCGCTGATCGATCCCTCGCTGCGGGGAGCGCTGCGCGGGGAGACCGACAGCGAGCGCTGCTTCCTCCTCTTCCTCTCCCGCCTCCGCCACCGCTGCGGGCTGGAGCGGCCGGACGCCGGGTCCGCCGCGGCGGCGCTGGCCGAGACGGTGCGGCTGGTGCGGGAGGTGGCCGAGCGCGACGGGGAGAAGGCCAGCACCACCTTCCTCGCCACCGACGGGCGCCTGCTCCTCGCCTGCCGCCGGGGGCGCACGCTGCTCATCTCCTCGCCCGAGCCCGACGGGGAGGGCCGCTGCGAGTACGTGGCCATCGCCAGCGAGGACCCGGGCGAGCCGCCCCTCGGGGGCGGGCGCGCGTGGCGCCCGCTGCCCGAGGAGGCCCTGGTGGCGGTGGACGAGCAGCTTCGCCTGGCCGTGACCTCGCTCGCCTAGGGAATTGCAGCGGCCAGGAGCGCGGCGCCGCGCGGTCCGGTGGCACGCAGCCGCGCTTGCCGCGCTCTCGGGCCGGCCCAGGCGAGGGCGATCTCCAGCCGGTCGGCGGGCAGCGCGGCCGCGGCGCGGCCGGCCCACTCGCAGACCGTGGCGGCGGGCCCGGCCAGCAGATCGTCGAATCCCAGCGCGAAGAGCTCGGCGGGCCCGGAGATGCGGTAGAGGTCGAGGTGCTGCAGCGGGACCGGCCCGCGGTAGAGGTTGACCAGGGCGAAGGTGGGCGAGGTGGCCGGCTCCGCCCCCGCTCCTTCCGCCATCGCCTTCACCAGCGCCGTCTTTCCCGTCCCCAGCTCCCCGTCGAGGGCGACGAAGTCGCCGGGCCGCAGCGCCGCTCCCAGCCGTCGCCCCAGCGCGCGGGTGGCGGCCGGGGTCTTCAGCAGGAGCACCTGGGCTGCGCTCATCGGCCCCAGCGGCGGAAGAGCCGCGGCAGCCCGGTGCGCGCGATGTCGCTGGCGATCAGAGGCGTCTCCCCGATCTTCGCCGCTGCCAGATCGCCGGCCCGGGCGTGAAGGAAGACGGCGAGCCGGGCCCGGTCGCCGGTGCCGCCGGGAGCCGAGCGACGGGCGAGGACCGCGGCGGCGATGCCGGTGAGCACGTCGCCCGCTCCGGCCGTCGCCATCCCGGGGTTGCCGGCCGCGCAGATGGCGCTGCGCCCGTCGGGCTCGGCCACCACGGTGTGGGCGCCCTTCAGGACCACGCAGGCTCCGAAGCGCTGGGCCGCGCCCGCCGCCGCCTCGATGCGATCGGAGAGCACCCGCTCGGCCTCCTCGCCGGTGAGGCGGGCGAACTCGCCCGGGTGCGGGGTGAGGAGCGCCGGGGTGGGCGCCTTGCGCAGCCACCCGGCGATCTGCTCCCGGTGATCGGCCAATGCGTTGAGGGCGTCCGCGTCCAGCACCGAGGCCTCCGCCGCGGCGGCCAGCTCGGCGATCAGCGGGCCGGTCTCCGGGCCGCGGGGGATGCCCGGTCCGGCCGCCAGCGCGGTCTTGCCCTTCAGCGCTTCCCGCAGGGCGGGCAAGTCGCGCAGGCCCAGCGGCCCTTCGCCGGGGAGGGGAACGAACATCGCTTCCGGCAAGCCGTGCAGCGCCGCGCCCACCTCGGGCCGGGCGGCGAGGGTGACCAGCCCGGCCCCGGCGCGCAGCGCCGCCTCGCAGACCAGGGCCGCCGCCCCGCTCTTCCCCAGAGAGCCGGCCAGCGCCAGCACGTGCCCGAAGTCGTTCTTGTGGGCGTTGCGCGGCCGGGGCGAAAGCTGCGCCCGCGCCCACTGCTCGTCGATCAGCTCGCAGGCCGGGCCGGGAAGCTTCTCCTCCAGCGTCCGGGGAATCCCGATGGGAGCGACCGAGATGCTCCCTGCGCAAGCCGCGCCGGGGTGCAGGTAGAGCCCGCGCTTGGGCGCATGGAAGGTGACGGTGACGTCGGCCGCCGCCAGGTGCACCGGGTAGACGCTCCCGGTATCGGAGTCGACGCCGCTGGGCACGTCCACCGCGATCACCCGCGCGCCCCGCTCGCGAGCGGCGTTCATGGCGCGGATGGCCTCCGCCTCCGGTCCTTCCGGGGGACGGGAGAGGCCGCTGCCGAAGACGGCGTCGATCACCACCACCCCGTGCCCGCCGCGCGGGCCCCGCTTCGCGTCCTCGCCGCCCGCCGCCCGCCAGGCCTGTGCCGCCGCTGCCGCGTCGCCCTTCAGCGTCTCAACCGGGCGGGTGAACCAGGCATAGACCTCCGTCATCTCCTGCCGCAGCAGCCGGGCGGCCACCGCGCCGTCGCCGCCGTTGTTCCCGGGCCCGCAGAAGACCAGCACCTTGCGGGGGCGGAGCTGGAGGGCCGCCCGCGCCACCGCCGCCCCCGCGCTCTCCATCAGCGCCCGGGTGGGCAGGTCGGCCTCCGCGGCGGCGAGCCGGTCCAGCTCCCGCTGCTCGGCCGCGGTGAGGAGCCTCATCCGATCAGGTCCTTCATCTCGCGCACCGCCCGCTCCATCCCCGTGAGCAGGGCGCGGCAGACGATGGCGTAGCCGATGTTCAGCTCGGTGATCTCCGCGATCTCCGCCACCGGCCGCACGTTCCAGTAGTCCAGCCCGTGCCCGGCGGCCACCCGCAGCCCCAGCCTGGTGGCCGCCTTGGCCGCCTCGATGATGCGGGAGAGCTCCCGCGAGCGGTCGGGCTCCGCCCGCGCCTCGCAGTACCGGCCGGTGTGCAGCTCCACCGCGTGCGCGTCGGCGCGGTGGCTGGCCCGGACCTGCTCCACCTCCGGATCGACGAAGAGCGAGACCTCCAGCCCGGCGTCGCGCAGGGTGCGGGAGACGCGGCGGATCTGCTCGCGCGCCCCCAGCACGTCCAGCCCGCCCTCGGTGGTCAGCTCCTCCCGCCGCTCCGGCACCAGGGTGACGGTGTCGGGCCGGTGCAGGAGCGCGAGGGTGATCATCGGCTCCAGCGCGGCCATCTCCAGATTGAGGCTGCCGTTGACGGTCTTGCGCAGGAGCTCGAGGTCGCGCTCGTTCACGTGGCGGCGGTCCTCGCGCACGTGCAGGGTGATCTGGTCGGCGCCCCCCAGCTCGGCCAGCGCGGCCGCGGCCACCGGGTCGGGATAGCGTCCCTTCCGCGCCTGGCGCAGCGTGGCGACGTGGTCGATGTTGACGCCGAGCCGCATCGGAGTGCCTCCCCGACGGGCAGTCTATTGCAGAAACGCTTGAAAGGCTGTTTTCGGGAGCCGCCTAGTGCCTCGACCGGGTACCGAGAACGGGGAGCGCTCTGGCGAGCCGGGCGCCCGAGGAGCGAGCAGCGGAAGCGTAGTGGACCCTACCCTGAGCAGCGCAGCGACGAGGCCGTCCGGCGCAGCCCGGCGATCCGCGTTCGCAGGTATCAACACGCCCCGGTCGAGGCACCAGGTGGGCGCCGCGAACTTGCACAGCCGTCACGCAACGGTCACAACTGCGCAGGTATGACCGGTCGCGACGTGCACCCGCGCATTCTCATCGTCGAGGACGAGAAGGACATCGTCCAGGTGCTGGAGTTCGCCCTCAAGCAGGCGGGCTTCGAGACCGTCTCCGCCCGCGACGCCGGCGAGGCCCTCGCCCGCATCCGGGAGAAGGCTCCCGACGCGGTGATCCTCGACCTCATGCTCCCCGACATGCCGGGGACGGAGATCTGCCGCCAGCTCAAGGCGGCTCCCCGCACCGCCGCCGTCCCGGTGATCATGCTCACCGCCCGGGGCGACGAGGTGGACCGGGTGGTGGGCTTCGAGCTGGGAGCGGACGACTACATCACCAAGCCCTTCTCGGTGCGGGAGGTCGTGTTGCGGGTGCGGGCCATCCTCCGCCGCGGCCCTCCGGGCGAGGCGCCGGCCCGCGAGCAGGTGGGCCCGGTGCGGCTGGACGCCGAGGCGCACCGGGTGTTCGTGGACGGGGAGGAGATCGAGCTCACCTCGCTGGAGTTCAAGCTGCTGGAGACCTTCATGGCCCGCATCGGCCGGGTGCAGACCCGCGAGCAGCTCCTGCGCGACGTCTGGGAGATGGCCGGCGACCTGCAGACCCGCACCGTGGACACCCACGTCAAGCGGCTGCGGGAGAAGCTGGGCAGCGGCCGCGACCTGATCGAGACGGTGCGCGGCCTCGGCTACCGCATGTCGGATCCCGCGGAGAAGTGATGGCGCTCTTCGGGCGCAAGCCGACGCTCGCCGAGGCCATCGACGCCATCCGCGCCGGCCTGCAGTCGGGGACGCTGCTCCCCGAGGCCCTGGACGAGCTGCGGCGCCGCGACCAGCCGCTCGTCTCCGGGGGCCGCGAGCCGCCCGGATTGCAGGAGATGCTGGATGCCGTCCCCGGCGCCGCCGCGCTCCTGGAGGTGGGTGGAAGGATCGTGGCCCGCAACGCCGCCATGGCCCGCCTGGCCGGCCGGGCCACCACCGTGCTGGAGGCGACGCGCAGCGCCGAGCTCCAGGAGGTCTGCGCCCGCGGCCTGGCCGGCTGGCCCCACCGCCGCGAGCTGGCCCTTCCCGCCCTCGATCTGACGGTGGAGGCGCAGGTGGCCTCGCTCAGCCATGCCCGCGCCCTGCTGGTGCTCCGCGACCTCACCGCGGAGCGCCGCGCCGACCGGGTGCGGCGCGACTTCATCGCCAACGCCAGCCACGAGCTGCGCACGCCGGTGACCGCCATCCGCGCCGCCGCCGAGACCCTGCTGGAAGGGGGGATGGTCCTGCCGCCGCAGGCGCTGGAGTTCGTGCAGATGATCGCCCGGCACGCCGATCGGCTCACCCGGCTCACCGACGACCTGCTCGACCTCTCCCGGCTGGAAACCGGGGCCTGGAAGCCGCAGTCGGGGCCCATCCAGCTCCTTCCCCTGGCCGAATCGGTGATGGAGCTCTTCCGCGACCGGGCGCAGGAGAAGGGCATCGCGCTACAAGTGGACGTGCCGGAGCGGCTGCGGGCCAACGCCGACCGGCGGGCGCTGGAGCAGGTGCTGGTCAACCTCCTGGACAACGCGGTGAAGTTCACCCCCCAGGGCGGGCGGGTCACGCTCCTGGGCGACGGGCTGGGCCCCCAGGTGATGCTCTCGGTGGTGGACACGGGGCCGGGGGTGCCCGCCGAGCACCAGGCCCGCATCTTCGAGCGCTTCTACCGTACGGACGCCGGCCGCTCCCGGGAGCTGGGAGGAACCGGACTGGGACTGGCCATCGTCAAGCACCTCTCCCAGGCCATGGGTGGCGAGGCGGGACTGGAAAGCTCGCAGAATGGCTCACGGTTCTGGGTGCGATTGCCGAGCGGCTGAACGCATTTGTCACACGGCTGTCACACGGGCGGTGTAGAGGGCCGCATGCTGGAAAAATTGATGCCGAAGTCGGACGAGTTCTTCGACGACTTCGACGCCCAGGCCGAAGCCACGGTCCGCGGCGCCCGGCTCCTGCTCGAGCTGTTCGAGAATTTCACCGACGTGGAGCGCAAGGTGCTGGAGATCAAGGAGGTGGAGCACCAGGGCGACAACGTCGCCCACCGGGCCTTCGAGCGCCTGCACCGCCAGTTCATCACCCCCTTCGACCGGGCGGAGATCCACCGCCTGCTGGGCCGCATCGACGACGTGCTCGACCTGACCGACGCGACCGCCGAGAAGCTCCTGCTCTACGAGGTGGGGCCCGTCCCCCAGTCGGCCAAGGACCTGGCGCGGGTGCTGGTGCCCGCCACCGAGAAGCTGCAGGAGGCGGTACGCCTCTTGCGGGAGATCAAGAACCCCGCGCAGATCCTCGCCGCCTGCAGGGACATCAAGACGGCGGAGAGCGACGCCGACGCCCTGGGGCGGGCGGCCATCGCCGCCCTCTTCAAGAGCGGGGCGGACGCGCTCTCCATCATGAAGTGGAAGGAGATCTACGAACTGATGGAGACGGCCACCGACCGCTGCGAGGACGTGGCCAACGTGATCGAGGGCGTCGTGCTGGAGCACGCGTAGAGCGACCGCCCGGCAATGCTCTCCATCGTCATCCTGCTGATCACGCTGGCGCTGATCTTCGACTTCATCAACGGCTTCCACGACGCGGCCAACTCCATCGCCACCGTGGTCTCCACCCGGGTGCTCTCGCCCGCCATCGCCGTGGGCTGGGCCGCCTTCTTCAACTTCGTCGCCGCCTTCGGGGGAGGGGTGAAGGTGGCCAACACCATGGGCACCGGGGTGATCCAGTTCGAGCAGCTCAAGGCCCAGGGCACCGGGGTGGTGCTCTCGGTGATCTTCGCCTCCCTGCTCGGCGCCATCCTCTGGAACCTGCTCACCTGGTGGTGGGGGCTGCCCTCCTCGTCCTCGCACGCGCTGGCGGGCGGGCTGATCGGCGCCAGCCTTCCCGCCCTGGGCTTGCAGGGGCTGGTGGGGGAGGGAATCGCCAAGATCGCGCTCTTCATCGTGCTCTCGCCGCTGATCGGCATGTTCCTGGGCACGGCCATGATGATGGCCAGCACCTGGCTCATCCACCGCCGGGCTCCCGCCACGGTGGACAAGTGGTTCCGCCGCC
>DATKAG010000355.1:0-6721 GCA_035498355.1 Myxococcales bacterium
CCGGGCGAAGGCCCCGCCTGCGCCTCGGGCTGCTCCAGCCTGCGCAAGAGGCGGGAGGTCTCCGCGTCGTCCAGCGGCAGCCGGGCCAACAGGCTGCGCCTGCAGGAGGAGGCGAGCAGCAGCGTCAGGCAGCGGGGCAAGAAACCGTAGAAGGCCAGCGAGGCGAGGAGGAACGGCCACCAGCCTCCCACCATCTCCGGGTGGGCCGCGCGGCGCGAGCCGGAGAGGACGTAGGCGCCCTCCAGCCGGGAGTAGCGCGTCGCCTCGACCAGGGCCTGCGAGGGATCGGCGTCCGGCCACACCCAGCGGAAGGGAGCGGCGAGGGCGTGGACGATCCCGTGGAAGCGTGCGGCGTCGAAGCGGAGCACGGTCGTGCTCCAGGAGAAAGCGATGTCGGAGAAGACGATCAGGCGCAGGCACCCGAGCAGGGCGCCGATGTTGAAGGCCACGCCAAAAGACTGGGTGAGCCCGAGCAGCACCCAGGGCTCCACCCGGTGGTAGAGCGATCGCCGGCTGCGCAGGCGGTGCCAGAGCGCCTGCCATTCCGCGAGGCGCCCGCCGGTCCACCCCGTCGCCCGCGCCGCGAGCCGCGGGTAGACGGCGCCCACCGCCGCGCGGAAGAGGCCCCAGAGCGGCGCCCCCAGCGCCAGCAGGGGAAGGAAGAAGGAGGCGAGGAGAAGGACGAAGAGGACGATCTGCACGCCGACGAAGGCGAGGAGGAAGTCCCAGACGTTCACCGGCTCGCCCCCGCTGTAGCGGAGCAGGGCCGTGGCTGCGCCCCAGCCCAGGACCAGGCCGAGCAGCGAGAGCCCCGCGCGCAGCGCCCGCAGCGCCCCTTCCACCGCGCGGCCCGGATGCGGCTGCCGGGGCTCCAGGGCGCGCAGCCCATCGAGCCAGCGCTGGATCAGCGCCCGCGGCGGGGCGCCGCGCTCGTTCGCCAGGAGAGCGCGGTCGCGCGCCTGGAGCGCCGTCCGGTCGGCCTCGCGGTCGCGGGCGAGCTGCACCTCGAGGTCGATCAGATCGGCGAGGGTCATCGGCAAGGGCCGGGCAACCATAGCAAGGCGGGCCGCGCCTTCCATTCTCCCGCCGCCGCGAGATACAACGGCCGCGGTGCCCCCTCCGCCGTCGAGAATGCCGCCCCAGGTCCCCTTCATCATCGGGAACGAGGCCTGCGAGCGGTTCAGCTTCTACGGGATGCGGAACATCCTCACCGTGTTCCTCATCGACTGGCTGCTCGCCAACCAGGTCCCCGGCCGCTCCGACCGGGAGGCGGCGGCGAAGGCCACGTTCCACCTCTTCGTCTTCGGCGTCTACTTCACCCCTCTGCTGGGCGGATTCCTCGCCGACCGGTTCCTGGGCAAGTACCGGACCATCCTGTACATCTCCCTGCTCTACTGCGCCGGCCACGCCTGCCTGGCCCTCTTCCCCGACGACCGCGCCGGCTTCTACACCGGGCTCACCCTGATCGCCCTCGGCTCCGGCGGCATCAAGCCCTGCGTCTCCGCCCTGGTGGGCGACCAGTTCACCGCCGAGAACAAACACCTCATGACCAAGGTCTTCGCCGTCTTCTACTGGAGCATCAACCTGGGCTCATTCTTCGCCTCCCTGCTCATCCCCAAGACGCTCCGCCTCTTCGGGCCCGCGGTGGCCTTCGGCATCCCCGGCGTCCTGATGGGCATCGCCACCGTGGTCTTCTGGCTGGGGCGCAACTACTACGTGAAGGTCCCGCCAACCCGCCGCGACCCGCACTCCTTCACCGCGGTGATCGGCAGCGCCTTCCGCAGCCGCGACCGGGGCCCGTTCCTCGACCGGGCCAGGGCCGAGCATCCGGCGGAGGCGGTGGAAGGCGTCAAGGCCGTCTTCCGCGTGCTCTCCATCTTCGCCTTCATCCCCTTCTTCTGGATGCTCTTCGACCAGAAGGCCTCCACCTGGGTGGTGCAGGCCCGCTCCATGAACCTGCGCATCGGCTCCTGGACCTTCGAGCCGGCGCAGATGCAGCTGGTCAACCCGGCGCTGGTGATGCTGCTCATCCCTGTCACCTCCGGCGTGGTCTACCCGTTCTTCAAGCGGCTGGGCTGGGAGCTGACCGCGTTGCGCCGCATGCCCCTGGGCATCGCCCTGGGGGCCACCTCCTTCGTGATCGCCGGGATCCTGAACATTCCGGTGGCGGCCGGCGAGCGCATCTCCGTCCTCTGGCAGATCCTCCCCTACGTGGTGCTCACGGTGGGGGAGATCCTGGTCTCGGTGACGGGGCTGGAGTTCGCCTATACCCAGGCGCCCCTGGCCATGAAAAGCGTGATCCAGAGCTTCTGGAACCTCACCACCGCGGCCGCCAACCTGGCAGTGGCGCTCGCCTCCGCCCTGGCCTTCTTCCAGGGCACCGCCCTCTTCTTCTACTACGCGGCCTTCGCCTACCTGGCGGCGCTGGGGCTCCTCCTGGTGGCCCGGCGCTACAAGGTGGTGGAGTGGTACCAGCGCACGCCCGCTCCGGAGCCGGTCCAGCCCGCGGCGCTGGCGGAGCCGGCATGAAGCGGATGGCGAGGGAGGATGTGAGCATCCGCCGCGCCGCCGAGGCGGACCTGCCCACCATCTCCGGGCTGGCGGGCCGGATCTGGCGCGTGCACTACCCGTCCATCCTCTCCCAGGAGCAGATCGAGTACATGCTGGCCTGGATGTACGACGTACGCCAGCTCCGCCGGGACCTGGAACGGGGCGTGGTCTTCGAGCTGCTCTTCGAAGGAGACCGGCCGCTGGGCTTCTGCGGCTACGAGGAGCTGAAGGGCGAGCTGAAGCTGCACAAGCTGTATCTTCTGGTCGAGGAGCACGGCCGCGGACTGGGGTCGATGCTGCTGCGGCACGTGGAGGAGGAGGCGCGGCGGCGCGGCCTTCCCAAGGTGGTGCTGGGGGTGAACCGCTTCAACGAGAAGGCGCTGGGCGTCTACCAGCGCAACGGCTACCGCATCCGCGAGCCGCTGAAGACCGAGATCGGCGGCGGCTTCGTGATGGACGACTGGATCATGGAGAAGACGCTCAGCTGATCAGGAATGCCGCTCGGACGGCGGCAGGGGGCGGCAGCGGGCCGGGTTCCCCTGGGCGTGGGAGAAGGGCGGCACGTCCGCGCTCACCACGCTGCCGGCGGTGACCACCGAGCCCTCCCCGATGGTGACGCCGGGGTTGACGATGGCGCGGTGGCCGATCCAGACGTCGTCCTGGATGACGATGGGCGCCACCCGCTCGCCGTCCGCGTCCTCGATCGCCACCAGGGAGCCGAACATGCACCGCTTGCCGATGCGGATGGAGCGCTTCGCCCGGATGGAGACGCCGTAGTTGAACATGGAGAGGGCGCCGATGGTCAGCTCCGCCCCTTCCTCGCAGGCCAGGTCCTGCGGCAGCATCCCCGGCCAGAACTGCACCCGGTCGCCCAGCTCGATGCGCCCGCGGTTCTCCACCAGCACCCGGCCCCTCACGTTGACCAGCTCTCCGCACTCGCAGCGGCGGAAGGTCCAGCGCGCCCGCAGGACTCCCAGGGCGCGGCGGATGCGGGAGCGGGCCGCAGACGGATCCGTGGCGGTGAGGCGGAGCAGCTGCCGCAGCTCCGCCGCCAGCCCCGGCCGGCGCATGACCGCCTGCTCGGGTATTCCGCCGTCGAACGCGTTCCCCATCGAAATCTCCGCCCTGGATGAAAGGCGCTGCATTATCCTGCCCTCCGTCCCGGCGCTCAACCGGGCCGCGTGCGGGGGGTTCCGGACGCAATCCCTTAGACTGGAGAAACCGCACCCATGGAACTGAAGCGAACCATCCTCTTTCTCGAAGGTTCCGCCAACCTGGCGATCGAGGCCAGGGCTGGGCAGACGGCGTAATCGTGCGCTCCGTGCCATAGTCCTCCCCCTTTTCCGGAGGAAGACGATGGGAGCGATGATCTCCTTTCCCCGCACGAACAAGAACAGCGCACAGGGATACCTGGCGGAGGCGCGCGAGAAGAAGGCGCCGGGGGTGGTGGTGATCCAGGAGTGGTGGGGCCTGCAGGGGCAGATCAAGTCGGTTTGCGACCGGCTGGCGGAAGCGGGGTTCACGGCGCTGGCGCCCGACCTCTTCGGAGGCAAGGTGGTGCCCTACCACGACCCGGCGGCCGCCAACGCCGCGATGAACGCGCTGGACTTCAAGGACGCGACCGAGCAGGCGGTGCGGGGCGCGGTCGTCCATCTCAAGGCCCGGGGCGGGAAGGTGGGGCTCACCGGGTTCTGCATGGGCGGGGCAGTGACGGTGATCGGCGCCGCCCGCATCCCCGAGCTGGGCGCGGCGGTGTGCTTCTACGGGCTGCCGCCGACCCAGGCGGCCACGGGAAAGGACGTCCGCGTCCCCTTCCAGGGCCATTTCGCCAGCGAGGACGACTGGGTGACGCCCGACAAGGTGGACGCCTTCGAGAAGGACCTGAAGACGAGCGGGCAGCCGCACGAGATCCATCGCTACCAGGGCCACCACGCCTTCATGAACTCCGAGCGGAAGGAGGTCTACGAGCCCAAGGCGGCGAAGATCGCTTGGGGCCGCTGCCTGGACTGGTTCCGCCGCCACCTCGCCTGAGGGCGGATTTCCGCCGGTCCGGTGGCGGGAATCCTGGCGAAGCGTTACGGTTGGCGCCCCCAAGCGAACCAGGAGGCCGTCTCATGACCTTGCGTATCGGCGACGAAGCCCCGAATTTCACCGCCCAGACCACCCAGGGGCCCATCGATTTCCACCAATGGATCGGCAACCAGTGGGCCATCCTCTTCTCACACCCCAAGGACTTCACCCCGGTCTGCACCACCGAGCTGGGCTACATGGCGAAGCTCAAGCCCGAGTTCGACAAGCGCAACACCAAGATCATCGGCCTGAGCGTGGACTCGGTCGACGATCACAAGCGCTGGGCGCACGACATCGAGGAGACGCAGGGCGCGGCGGTCAACTACCCCCTGATCGGGGACAACGACTTCAAGGTCGCCAAGCTCTACGACATGCTCCCGGCGTCCGTCGCGGGTGACGCCAAGGCGCGCACGCCGGCCGACAACGCCACCGTCCGGGCGGTGTTCATCATCGGGCCGGACAAGAAGATCAAGCTCAGCCTGCTCTACCCCATGACCACCGGCCGCAACTTCGACGAGGTGCTCCGCGTCCTCGACTCCATCCAGCTCACCGCCAAGCACAAGGTGTCGACACCGGTGAACTGGAAGCAGGGCGGCGACGTGATCATCTCCGGCTCGGTGAGCGACGCCGACGCGAAGACGATGTTCCCCCAGGGCTGGAAGTCGCCCAAGCCCTACCTGCGGATCACCCCGCAGCCCAAGTAGGACGATCGAAGCCCGGCCGCTCTGGCCGGGCTCCGCCGCGCGCTATTTGCGCGCGGTCCTTGTCGGAGACTTGCTCGCGGTCGGCCGCGGCTTCGCGGCGGCCACCTTCTTGCCGGGCTCCTCGAGCTTGGCCTGGTACGCGTGCAGCGGCCAGCCTTGCCACTTCCTCGCCAGCGTGGCCCGCGCATCGGGCTGCGTGTTCTGCCAGGCCAGGCGGGCCCGCTCCGCGACGGAGGGATTCGCCTCCAGGAAGAGCGCCCGCTCCTCGGTGCTCAGCTCCAGCCAGGCCTTGGCCGGCAGCCCCGGATAGTTCTTCGCGTACCACTGCTTCTGCGCGGCGCTGGCGCCGGTCCAGCGCGACTTCAATTCGCCGTACAGGGCCGGGTGGGCGGCGAGGAAGGCCACCTTCTCCTGCGGCGTCGCCTGCGCCCAGCCATGGTGGAAGGCCTTGCGGGCGAAGTACGGGTGCTCGAGCGAAAGCATCTTCCGCTGCTCGGGCGTGGCCTTGTCCCAGGCCTCCTTTACCTTTTGCACCACCTTGGGGGTCGCCTCCAGGAACGCGGCCCGCTCCTCCGGGGTGGCGGAGGCCCAGCGGTGCTTGAGGGTCCGCGCCTCCAGCAGCGGGTTGGCCTTGAGGATCTTCTGCCGCTGCTCCGGGGTGGCCTTCTCCCAGCGCTCCTGGACCGCCTTGTTGCTCTCCCTCAGCGACTCGAGGAAGAGGGCTTTCTCGTCCGCCGAGGCGTCCTGCCAGCCCGACTGGAAGGGGCCCGGGGCGGACGCGGCAGGCGCCGGGTGCGCGGCCGCCTCGATCGCCGGCGCCTTCTCCGCGGGGGCCGCGGGCGCCTCCTCCGCCTTCGGCTCCCCGGCCTTCTCGTTCGTCGCCTCCGCTCCGGCCGGCGCGACGGCGGACTCGACCTGCGGCTCCGCCGTTGCCTGCGCCTTCTCCTCCGCAAACACTACCCCTGCCGCGCAAACGACGGCCGCGGCCGCGATGAAGGTCCCTGCTCTCATCATCTTGTCCTCCGGTGAAAGCCCAGCTTTTCGCACGGGGAACGCGGGATCGCGATTTTCCTGCCCCGCGGGGTGCCCCGAAGGTCCCTGATCGCGCAACCCCCCGGGATTCCGGGCCCTGTTGGGCTTTGGGCCTATTGTCCTTTGCCGCCGCGACCTGCGATGCGAATGGTGTGAATCCTGGAAAAGCCACGTTGGCCGCGGCGCTCTTGCTTGCGGCGGGCAGCGCTCGATCCGCCCAGCCTCCCGCCTCCATCACCATCTCCGGCGGGGTCAGCCTCGGCTCCTACGAGGCGGGCCTCGTCTACTACATGGTGGAGGCCATGCGGCTGAACCCGTCGGCGGCTACCCCGCGCATCGTCACCGGCGCGTCGGCGGGATCGGTG
>DATKAG010000356.1:0-12094 GCA_035498355.1 Myxococcales bacterium
CAGGTTGTTCAGCGGGTGGATCTCGCAGGCCACCAGCTGCGCCATCGCCCGCACCCGCGCCCTCCCGATTGCGTCGGCGGGAAGCAGCGGGGGCTCCGGGTAGGTCTCCTCCAGGTACTCGATCACCGCCATCGACTCGAACAGGGCCTGCCCGGGCGACAGCTCCAGCGAGGGGACCGTGCGCATCGGGTTTACCCGCCGGTACTCCTCGGTGAGATGCTGGTTGGCGCGCAGGTCGAACACCACCGGCTCGTAGCTCAGCCCCTTGAGCGCCAGCGCGATCCGCACCCGGAAGGCCGCCGAGGACAGCACCGCCTCGTAGAACTTCATAGCCACCCCTCCGCGCGATACCACTTCACCGTCTCCTGCACCCCCTGCTCCCAGCTCACCCGCGGCGCCCACCCCAGGTCCCGCCGCGCCCCCGCCCCCGAGCACACCCAGTGCGGCTGCGTCAGCTCGTTCACCTTGTCGAGCGTCAGCATCTGCGCCCGGTTGGTCATCTTCCCCCAGAGCTGGGTGGCCGCGGCCGCCACCTTCACCACCCCCATCGGCATGCCGAAGCGCACGAAGGCCCGCTTCCCCAGCGCGCTCTCGATCTGCGCCAGCGCCTCGCGCCAGACGTAGACCGACCCGTCGTCCACGAAGTACGTGCGCCCCGACGCCTGAACGCCGAGCGCGCGGACGATGGCCGACGCGCAGTCTACCACGTACACGACACTCAATGTATTCTTCCCGTCCCCAGTCATGGGGAGCACCCCGTTGCGCACCGAGGTGAAGAAGGCGAGCGTCTCCCGGTCCCGGGGCCCGTAGATGAGCGGCGGCCGCACCACCGTGACGTGGATCCGATCCTTTGCCGCCAGCACCGCCCGCTCGGCCTCCAGCTTGCTCCGCCCGTAGTGCGTCACCGGCCGCGGCTCCGCGTCATCGGGCACCGGCGTCCCGTCCTGGCTGGGCCCCACCGCGGCCAGCGAGGAGACGTACACGAAGCGCCCGACGCCCTGTCCGGCCGCCGCCTCCAGCAAATTTTTCGTGCCCTGCGTATTCACCTCGAAGAACTCAACGGGCCGCCGGGCCTTGACGATCCCGGCCACGTGCACCACCGCGTCCACCCCCTCGACCGCGGGCTGCAGGGTGGCCGGCTCCTCGATGGCCCCGGGCGCAAACTCCACGCCAGCCAGCTTTTCCAGCACCCTCCGGTCGCTCCTCGGCCGCACCAGCGCCCGCACCACATGGCCCTCCGAGGCCAACTGCTCGGCCACGAACGACCCGAGAAACCCTGAACCTCCGGTCAGCAATACGCGCATGCGCCGCCCGTATAACCCAAGGTGGCCGCCTCCACGCGGAAAAGGTCGAAGAGAACGGGCGGAACGCCGCTTGACGTGCAGCATCAAAGGGCCGTAAACGAGGCTGCCAGGCGAGGTTCGGAGGCGGTTTGGAGATTGCGATCGTCGGGCTGGGGTGCAGGTTCCCCGGGGCCCGGGACCCACTCGGATACTGGGAGCTGATCCGCCACGGCACCATCGCCTTCCGGCCTGTTCCGGCTTCGCGCTGGAATCACGCCGCTTTCTACGACCCCAGCACCCGCATCCCCGACAAGGCCTACATCGACCGGGGCGCCTGGCTCGACGACGAGGAGCTGCGGGAGTTCGCCTCGCTGCACTACGGGATCGCCCCCAGGCGCATCCAGGTCACCGACCCCCAGCAGCGCCTGATGCTCGACTCCGTCCGCGCCGCCCTGCAGGACGCCGGGTACGAGAGGCGTCCGTGGGACCGCGCACGCACGGGCGTGTTCGTCGGGGCCAGCGTGAGCGAGCACAAGGAAGTCCTGCTCAGCCGCGTCCGCGCCACCCAGCTCTTCGCCGGGGGCTTCGGGCGCGCGCCCTCCGGCCCCGAGGCAGAAGCGCTGCGCGACGCCCTGATGGAGCACGTGGTCCCCATGCGGGCCTTCTCCATGGCCGGCAGCCTGTTGAACATGACCGCCGCCATCGTCGCCCAGACGCTGGACCTGGGCGGCCCGGCCCTGGCCGTCGACGCCGCCTGCTCCTCGGCGCTGGTGGCCACCCAGCAGGCCATCGTCAACCTCCGCGCCGGCGAGATCGACCTGGCCGTGGCCGGCGGCGTCTACCTCAACCTCCTCCCCGACAACCTGGTCTCCTTCAGCCGCATCGGAGCCATCTCCCGCAGTGGCGAGTGCCGCCCCTTCGACTCCAGGGCCGACGGGTTCGTGATGGGCGAGGGCGTGGGAGCGGTCCTCCTCAAGCGGCTCCCGGACGCGCTTCGCGACGGCGATCGCATCTACGCCGTGGTCAAGGGCGCCGCCTCCAACAACGACGGGAAGAGCGAAGGCCCCATGACCCCGCGCGAGGGCGGCCAGCTCGAGGCCATGCGCAAGGCCTACGCCGACGCCGGCGTCTCCCCCCGCAGCGTGGGCTATGTCGAGGCGCACGGCACCGCCACCACCGTGGGCGACGTGGTGGAGGTGGGGGCGCTGCGCAAGCTCTTCGACGAGTCCGGCTGGTCGCCGCGCGACGGCGCCCGCACCGCGCTGGGCAGCGTGAAGGCGAACATCGGCCACACCATGTCCGCCTCGGGGATCGCGGGGCTGATCAAGGCCACCCTGGCCCTGCACCACCGCAAGCTGCCGCCCCAGCCCGGCGTGGGGGAGGAGAACCCGAAGCTCGAGCTGGGCACGGGACCCTTCTTCCTCCCCAAGAGCGAGATGGACTGGCCGGCTGACGGCCAGCCGCGGCGCGCCGGCGTCAGCTCCTTCGGGTTCGGCGGCACCAACGCCCACCTGGTCCTGGAAGAGGCGCCAAAGGCCGCCCCCGTGCGCCGGAAGTCGCCCTCTCCGCGCAAGGCCCGCGCCGAGCTCTTCCTGCTGGCGGGACCGCGCGCCACGGTGGTGGCCAAGGGCGCCCGCCAGCTCGCCGCCGCCCTGCCCGCCCTGGAGCGCGACGGGCACGGCCTTGCGGACATCGCCTTCACCCTGGCGGAGCGCGGGCACGGCGAAGCGCGCCTGGCCCTGGTCGCCGATTCCTTCGCCGCGCTCCGCGAGAAACTGCTCGCCTCCGCCGAGGCGCTGGAGAAGCGGGTCGAGGCGGGCGCCGATCCCATGGCCCCGCCATCGCCTTCCCCTCCCGCCCAGCTCTTGCCCGGCGCCGTGTTCGCCCAGGGTCCCTTCGCGGACCGCCGCATCGCCCTGCTCTTCCCCGGCCAGGGCGCGCAGAAAGTGGGCCTCTTGCGCGAGGCGTACGAGCAGCTTCCCGCCTTCCGCGAGGCGCTCGACCGTCTCGACGACTCCATCGCCGACCTGCACCCGCGCCTGGGCGGATCGCTGCGCAGCTTCCTCTACGCCGATCCCTCGGCGGAGGCCGAGCGCCGCCTCACCGCCACCCAGGTCTGCCAGCCGGCCATGGCCGCCCTCGGCCTCGCCCTCCACGCTTTGCTGGAGAAGCTCGGGGTGCGCGGCGAGGTCGCCCTGGGGCACAGCCTGGGCGAGTTCGCCGCCGCCGCCGCCGCGGGCACGCTCCGCCCCGAGGACGCCGTGCGGCTGGTCACGCAGCGGGGGCTGGCGATGGCGGCGTTGCCCCTCGCCGACCCGGGCGCGATGGCCAGCGCGGCCGCCTCTCCGGAGGCGGTGGAGGAAGCGCTGCGCGGCATCGACGGGGCGGTGGTGGCGAACCTCAACCATCCCCGCCAGACGGTGATCTCCGGCGCCTCCTCCGCCGTGAAGCTGGCGGGCGAGAAGCTGGCGAAGATGGGCATCGAGGTCACCCCCCTCGAGGTCTCCCACGCCTTCCACTCGCCGCTCATGGCCGGCATCGCGGAGACCATGCGCGCCCTGGTGGCCGGGCTCGAGGTCCGCGCGCCGGCGATGCCGGTGGTGAGCGCGATCTCCGGCAAGCCCTACGAAGGCGACGAGCGCCGCATCTGGGAGCGCCACGCCACCGCGCCGGTGGACTTCGTCTCCGCCCTGCGCTCCGCCTCGGCGCTGGGGGCGCGCCTCTGGGTCCAGGTCGGCGCCGGCGGCGTGCTCACCGCCTTCGCCCGGGCCACGCTCCCGGAGGCGGAGCGGCCGGTGAACGTGTCCCTGGCCAGCCGCGACGAGGACGGCCTCGCGCAGCTCGCTCTGGCGCTGGGCTCCATCTGGTCCTCCGGGGTCGACCTGGCCGCCGGTCCCCTCTTCGAAGGCCGCGAGGCGGCCCTCGTCACCCTCCCTCCCAGCCCTCTCGAGACCTGGGCGTACTGGCCCGTGGAGCGCCCGCAGAAGCCCGCAGAACCGCCGCGCCTCCCCTCCGCGGCGGAGGAGATCACGCAGATGGATCCGTTGGTCGCTCTCTTCCGCGAGCAGGTCGCCCTCTTGCAGCAGCAGGCGAAAGTGCTGGAGCAGCAGGCCGCGGCCCTGGCGGGCAAAGGGGTGGCGCTCCCCCAGCTCCCCTCCCTCGCGGCCGCGCCGCCGCTGCCGCCGCCGGCCATTCCCGCAGCCGCGCCGGCGGAGGCCGCCCCCGAGGCTCCGCCGCCGCTCCTCCCTCCGCCCTCCGAAGACCGGGTGGGCAAGACCATCCTCGCCTCGGTGGCGCGGATCAGCGCCTTCCCCCTGGAGGCGATCAAGCCCACGCAGACCCTGGCCGGCGATCTCGGCTTCGACTCCCTGATGACCGTGGAGCTGGACGGCGACATCCACAAGGCCTTCCCGGGCGCCGGCGGGCTGCCGCGCAGCCTGCTCGGCCCGCAGACCACGGTGCAGGACATCGTCGACCACGTCTCGCGCGCGGCGGCCCAGCCCCACGCGCCCGCGGCGCCGGTGCTCTCGCCCATCCTGGGAGAGATGGCCAACGAGGGCCGCGAGCTGCTCGCTTTCGCTCCCGCGTTCACCGCGGCGCCGCTTCCCACCCCCGCCACCGCGGGAGATGCCTTGCCCCGCAGGCTGCTCATCACCCGGGACGCGCTGGGAGTGGCCGACGCGCTGGCCAGGCTGCTCGACGACGCCGGCCACGACACGGTGATCGGCGAGCCCGGCGATCCCCTCAACGGGATCGAGGGCGTGATCCACCTCGCTCCGCTCAGCCGGAGCGAGTCGGAGCTCGAGCCCGGCTTCCGCGCGGTGCTGGAGACGCACCGCATGGCCCGCGCCCAGGCCGCCGGAGCCGCGGGCGGAATGCTGGTGGTGGCGATCGCCGGCGCCGACGAGATCGACGCCGCCCTGGCCGGCTACGTGAAGGCCCTGGCGCGCGAGCGAGGCGACGAGCTGGTGAAGTGCGTGGAGCTGCGGCCGGAGGAAGGGGCGCAGGCCCTGGCCCAGGCGCTCTTCGCCGAGCTGCGCTCGGGCAGCGCCGCCCCGGAAGTGCGCTGGTCCAAGGGCGCCCGGTACGAGCCCGACTTCGCTCCCGCCGCAGAAGGACAGCCGCTGGAGATCGGCGCAAACGACGTGGTCCTGGTCACGGGCGGGACCCGGGGCATCGGGCTGAAGATCGCCCAGGCCCTGGCCGCCAGGGGGGCCAAGGTGGCCCTGGCGGGCCGCAGCGCGCCTGCCGCGCTGCCCCCGGGAGCGGTGTTCGCGAAGTGGGACGTCACCAGGCCCGCCGGCTCCGCGCTCGACGAGGCCCGCGCGAAGCTGGGCCGGTTCACCGTCCTGGTACACGCGGCCGGGATCGCCGAGGACGGCGCGGCCACCGACACCAGTGACGAGTCGGTGGAGCGGGTCCTCGCCACCAAGCTGGGCGGGTTCTGGGGCGCGGTGCTGGCCACGATGCAGGATCCCCTGCGCTCGCTGCTGGCGATCTCCAGCTGGGCGGGCCGCTTCGGCAACGCCGGGCAGACCTCCTACGCCGCGGCAAACTCCGCGCTCTCCCACGCCGTCGCCGCGCTGCCGCGCAAGCGGCCCGACGTGCGCGCCGTCTCCCTCGAGCTCCCGCCCTGGGAGGGCACGGCCATGGTGAACAGCATCCCGCCGCTGGCCCGGGCCGCGCTCCAGGAGCAGGGCGTGCCCTTCATCGACGACAACGCGGGGCTGGCCGCAGTCTCCGCCGCCTTGGGCAGGGGATGGACGGGCCCCATCCTCCTCGCCCACCAGAGCCCCGGCCGCCGGGTGGCGCACAAGCTGCGCCTGCGGGTGTCGCGCGAGGAGCACCCGTACCTCGAGGACCACCAGCTCGCCGGCCAGCCGGTGCTCCCGCTCGCCGCGGCGCTGGACATGGTGGCCTACGCCGCCGCCGAGGCCACGGGGACCGAAGGCGCCCCGCTGCTCCTGCGCGACTTCCGCCTGCGCCAGCCGGTCCGCCTGGCCGACCCCGCCCGCTTCACCGTCTCGGTCAGCGGCCAGGGCGAGCTGGCGGTCTCGCTCGCTTCCGCTCCCGCGGCCGGACCCCGCCACTTCTCCCGCCCGCCCGCCTACACCGCCTTCGCCACCCCGCTCGCCGACGTGGCCTCCGCCATGAGCTCCGCCCTTCCCGCTCCTCCGCCCAAGGGGAAGCCCGACCTCCCCATGACCCTGGAGGAGTTCTACGGGGGCTTCACCTTCCACGGCCCGCGCATGCGGGCCATCGAGTCGATCGAGCAGATCACTCCCCAGGGCATCGTCGGGCAGGTGCGCGCCAGCAAGCCGGCCGACTTCCTCCGCCATCCCCGCCGCTCGGCATGGACGGTGGATCCGCTCGCCCTGGACGGCGCCTTCCAGCTCGCCGCCTACTGGGCCTGGGCTTACTTGCAGAGAGCCGGGTTCCCCATCGGCATCGAGGAGTACGTCCAGCTCGCCCCGGTGGGCGAAGGGCCGGTGCGCGCCACGCTGACGCTGGAGCAGAGCGCCGGCGACGTGGTGCGCGGCACCATCGTCCTGCAGTCGGCGGAGGGCAAGGTGGTGGCGGTCGCCCGCGGCGTGCAGGGCGAGTTCAAGCACCGCGACCCGCGCTTCCTCATCGGCCGCCCCAGCCCCGCGGCGGCAAAAGCGCCGCCGGCCCCCGCGCCGGAGCCGAAGCCCCCCAGCGTGGACGAGGCCACCTACCGCATCGAGCAGTTCCCCGAGGTGCAGGAGCTGGAGCAGCGCATCGGCCTGGCCCAGGCCTTCGGGCTGAAGAACCCGTACTTCAACGTGCACGAGCGGGTGACCAACGACACCTCGGTGATCGGCGGCCGCACGGTGATCAACTGGTCCAGCTACAACTACCTGGGCCTCTCCGGCGATCCCGACGTCACCCGCGCGGCGCAGGAGGCCGTGGCCCGCTACGGCACCAGCGTCTCCGCCAGCCGGGTGGCCTCGGGCGAGAAGCCCCTGCACCACGAGCTGGAGCAGGAGCTGGCGGCGCTCCTGGGCACCGAGGACAGCGTGGTGACGGTCTCGGGGCACGGCGTGTTCGTCACCACCATCGCCACCCTGGTGAAGGACGGCGACCTGGTGCTGCACGACGCCCTGGCGCACGACTGCATCCTGGCCGGGGCCAAGCTCTCCGGCGCCAAGCGGCGGCCCTTCCCGCACAACGACTGGCGGGCGCTGGAGAAGCAGCTCCAGCAGCTGCGGCCGCACTACCGCAGGGTGCTGATCGCCGTGGAAGGCGTCTACTCGATGGACGGCGATTCCCCCGACCTGCCCCGCTTCATCGAGCTGAAGAAGAAGTACGGCTGCCTGCTGCTGGTGGACGAGGCCCACTCCATCGGGGTGATGGGGCGGACCGGCGCGGGCATCGGCGAGCACTTCGGGGTGGACCGCTCCGGCGTCGACCTCTGGATGGGCACCTTGAGCAAGAGCTTCGCCTCCTGCGGCGGGTACGTGGCCGGGACGAAGCAGCTGGTGCAGTTCCTCAAGTACACCGCCGGCGGGTTCGTCTACAGCGTGGGCATCTCGCCGGCCAACGCGGCGGCGGCGCTGGAAGCCATCCGGCAGCTCAAGGCCCACCCGGAGAAGGTGGCCCGGCTGCACGAGCGGGCGGCGCTCTTCCTCCGCCTGGCCGGGGAGAAGGGCATCGACACCGGCCTCTCCTCGGGCAGCGCGGTGGTGCCCGCCATCCTGGGGAACTCGCTGCACGCCCTGCAAGTGAGCGACGCCCTCAAGCAGCGGGGAATCAACGTCCAGCCCATCCTCTACCCGGCGGTGGAAGAGTCGGCGGCCCGCTTGCGCTTCTTCTGCACCGCCACCCACACCGAGCAGCAGATCCGCGAGACCGTGCAAGTGCTGGCGGAGGAGATCGCCCGGGTGCGGGCCGAGTCGGGCGAGCCCGCCACCGGCACCGTCTAGGCAATCAAGGGCGAGGGAGTGCCGGCAGCCGCCAGCACGAGCTGCGAGGAAGCGCGGGTGGCGGCGACGTAGAGGGCCCGGCGGGCTTCGGCGGTGTCGGCGTAGCGGCCGGCGCCCGCGTCCGGGACCACCACGTGGTCGAACTCCAGGCCCTTCACCTCGGGCACGCAGGTGACCTGGGCTCCCGGGCCGAAGGTGAACGAGCCTTCCAGGGCCAGGTTCGCGGGCAGCGCCATCTTCACCAGCCGCGCCAGCTGCAGGGCGGCCTGCGGGGTGCGGCAGATGACCGCCGAGGCCGCGGTGGGATCTTCGGCGTCCAGGTCGCGCAGCGCCTCCACCAGCCAGGCGGCGAGGTGGCACTCGTCGTAGAACCGGGCCAGGGGGAAGGCCGCCTTCCCGCTCCCGGCGCGCAGCGAGCGGGCGAAGTCCGTCACCTCGGGCGGACAGCGGTAGCTCACTTCCAGCACGGCCTTGCGGTGCTTCGATGCGCCCAGCTCCGCCATGGTGGCCTCCCACCCGCGGAAGTTGGCGGCCGCGTCCACTTGCTGGGCCGCGTCCCCGGCCACGATCAAGGTCCCGCCGCGGGAGAGCGAGCGGCCGAGGAGCGCCAGCTCCAGGGGCGCCAGCTCCTGCGCCTCGTCGACCAGCAGGCAGTGGTACTTGCTGGGCGAGGCCGCCGGAACGCCCGCCCGCTGCGCGCGCATCCGCTCCAGCTCGAAGAGGACCGCGTAGTCCTCCAGGTCGACGGTGTCCGCGTCGCCCAGCGGCGTGCCCTCGTCGATGGGCCGCCCGTCGAGCGTCGCCAGGCGCTCCTCGTCCACGCCGGCCATCTCCCGCTCCGTGCTGCTGGAGAACTGCACGCGGGTGTGCTCCACCGCCTCGGCCGCCGCGGCCACCGGCAGGCCCGCCTCGGCGGCCGTCCGCTCCATCAGCGGCCGGTCCCCGAAGAGCGCGTGCAGGTCCTCGCGCGCGGCCAGCTTCACCCGGCGGCGCCCTTCCTCTTCCTCCGGCCTGGGCGGCGGCCGGCGCGCGATGGCCGCGAGGGCGCCGCGGAGCGCCTCGTGCCGCTTGAGGCGCGAGACGGCCGGCGGCGTGTCCTCGCTCTCCCGCCGGCGCAGGTCGGGGAAGACGCGGCGAGCCTGCCGGGAGGCGAACTTGTCCCAGGTCCAGGTCTCCACGTCCGGCAGCCCCAGCCGGTGCAGGAGCGACTCCGCCAGCCGGCGCAGCCCCTCGTTGGGCACCACGCAGGCGGCGCGGAAGCGCTCGTTGCCCCGCAGGCGCATGGCCCGCAGCCGGTGCAGCCCGACGGTGGTCTTCCCGCAGCCCGCCTCCCCGAGAACCAGCACCGCCTCGCCCGGCGGCAGGTCCACCACCGCCCGCTGCGCCGGGTCCAGCTCCACGTCGACAGGCGAGGCCGGCCGCGCCCTTCGCCCGTGGGGCCGGGGCAACAGCCGGGGAAGCTCGGGGGGGACCTCCGGCCTCCACTCCCGACCGCGGCGCACCAGCGCCCCTCCCGCCCAGGAGAGCCCCGAAAGCTCGCCGTCCTCGAAGCGCACCAGGGTGCGCCGCAGCACCTGCCCCTCCAGCTTGCGGTCGCCCAGGTCGAGCTCGTACTCCTCGCCTTCCGCATAGGCGAAGAAGATCTCCGCCAGGGGCGCCGTCCGCCAGTCGAGCAGCGTGAGGCCGGCGCCGCGGCGGAAGATGCCGCCCAGGAGGAAATCGCTCTCCCGGCCGTCGGCGTAGCGCAGCTTCATGTGCCCGGAGTAGGGAGCGCGGCTTCGGGGCAGGAGCGTGCGCGCGCGCGCCAGGATCTCCAGCTGCTCCTCCAGCCGCTCCACCGGGGCGACCTTACTTCACTCCGCGGTAGACGAAGGCCGTCCCGAAGGTGAGAGGGTGCGCCTCGAACGCCGTGAAGACCGAGGCCTTGTGCATCAGCTCCAGGAACCTGGTTCCGGCGGGGAAGGCGGCCGCGGTCCTCGGCAGGTACTCGTAGGCGGCCCGGTTGCCGGTGAGCAGCCCGCCGACCACCGGCATCACCCCGCGGCTGTAGGCGCGGAAGAGGGCCCCGAAGGGCCCCTTGGGCTGCCCGAACTCGAGGACGATGACGCACCCTCCGGGCCTCACCACCCGCGCCATCTCCCGCAGGCAGCGGACGGGGTCGTCCACGTTCCGGATCCCGAAGGCGATGGAGGCAACGTCGAAGGCGCCGTCGGCAGCCGGGAGCTGGAGCGCGTCCGCCACCGCGAAGCCTGCCCGGAGGCCGGAGCGGGCAGCCTTGGCCGGCGCGGGCTTCACCATGGCCGCGCAGAAGTCCGTCCCCACCACCTCGCCCGAGGGGCCCACCGCCCGCTTGAACTCCAGCGCCAGGTCGCCGGTGCCGGTGGCACAGTCGAGCACGCGCTGGCCGCCCCGGGCGCCGGAGATGCGCACCGCGCTCCGCCGCCAGCTCCGGTGGATGCCCAGGGAAAGGATCTCGTTCGCCGCGTCGTAGCGCGGGGCGATGGAGGCGAACATGTCGCGCACTTCGTCGCTCAAGGGTGCCCCGCGGGCCGCAGGCAGCCCGGCCGTCCTCCGGGCGACTCTGCGATGCGAATCGCTTGCATCAGAGGTTTCAGAATGTTTTGAAACCAGGTGTGGTATAGCGGGCCCGGCCGGGACGGGCAAGCCACGGAGCGCACATGGCGTGGGTCCAGACAGCCAGCCGGCGCATCGCGGCCGCCTTCGCGGAGGTGGCCCGCGCTCCCTCGGCGCCCCCCGACGAGTCCTGGGCGCATCCCGAGGCCGGCGTGGCGATGTCGGCCTGGGGCGCCGCGGACGTGCGCGAGGGGACCTCGCTGCGGGAGGTGCTGGCCAGCCTGGAGGTCCCCGCCGATCTCCCCCGGAACCTCCCCGGGCCCTGGTTCGGCGCCACCTCCTTCTCCGGCGCGCTGGGCGCGGACTGGAAGGGCTTCGCGCCGCTCCGCTTCACCCTGCCCTCGCTGCTGGCCTGGCGCGACGGCCGGCGGAACCTGCTGGCGGCCTTCGGCGAGGGCGCCCAGCAGCGCCTCGACGCCCAGCGCGCCGCCCTCGACGGCGGGCGCCGGCCGGCGAGGAGCGCGCAGGCCCCGGTCCGGGTGGTGCACCGCCCCGGCGAGCGGGCCCGCTGGAACGCGCTGGTGGCGCGGGCGCTGGGGGAGATCCGCTCGGGCAAGCTGGACAAGGTGGTGCTGGCCCGGGCCATCGACGTGCAGTCGGAGGCCCCGCTCGATCCCGGCGCCCTGCTCGCCGCCCTCGAGCTCCGCTACCCCACCTGCCGCTCGTTCCTCTTGCGCGGCGAGGAAGGGGCCTTCCTCGGGGCCACGCCCGAGATCCTCTGCCGGGTGGACGGAAACCGGGTGGAGGCGGACGCGCTGGCCGGGTCGGCCGCTCCCGAGGACGCGGAGAAGCTGGCGAGGAGCGGGAAGGACCTGCGCGAGCACCGCTGGGTGGTGGAGCACATCGCCCGGGCGCTGGAAGAGGTCGCCGATCACATCCACTGGCCGAAGGAGCCGCGGGTGCGGGCGCTGGCCAACGTCGCCCATCTGCACACTCCGGTGATCGCCCGGCTCGCCCCGGGACGCGGGGTGGCCGACGTGGCGGCGGCGCTGCACCCCACGCCGGCGGTGGGCGGCGTCCCCTCGGCGGCGGCCCTGCGCTTCCTCTCCGCGCACGAGGACCTGGACCGCGGCCTCTACGCCGGCCTGGTGGGCTGGGTGGGCGAGGGGCGGGCGGAGCTGGCCGTGGCCCTGCGCTCCGCCCTGGTGCGGGGCAACCGCGCCCGGCTCTTCGTCGGGTCGGGCATCGTGCTGGGGTCGTCCCCGGACGCCGAGTGGGAGGAGACGGAGCTGA
>DATKAG010000357.1:0-13332 GCA_035498355.1 Myxococcales bacterium
GCTCATGACACCTTCTCTCCCCGGGCCGCCGCCACCGCCTTCTCCGCCGCCTGGCGAAGGTTGTCGGCGGGGATGATCGCCAGCCCCGAGTGGCGGAGGATCTCCTTGCCCTGCTCGACGTTGGTGCCCTCGAGCCGGACCACCAGGGGGATCTTCAAGTGCACCTCGCGCGCGGCGGCGACCACCCCCTCGGCGATCACGTCGCACTTCATGATCCCGCCGAAGATGTTCACCAGCACCGCCTTTACTTGTGGATCTGCGAGCAGCAGCTTGAAGGCCGCGGTCACCTTCGCCTCGTCCGCCCCGCCGCCCACGTCGAGGAAGTTGGCCGGCTGCCCGCCGGCCAGCTTGATCATGTCCATGGTGCTCATCGCCAGGCCGGCGCCGTTCACCATGCAGCCGATGTTCCCCGTCAGGCCCACGTAGCTGAGGTCGTGCTCCTTGGCCTGGGCCTCGCGCGGATCCTCCTCGTCGGGGTCGCGGAGCGCGGCCAGGTCCTTGTGCCGGTAGAGGGCGTTGTCGTCGAAGTTGATCTTGGCGTCCAGCGCCATCACCTCGCCCTGGCGGGTGAGCACCAGGGGATTGATCTCCACGATGCTGGCGTCGCTCGCCTCGTAGGCCCGGTACATGCCGGTGGCGAAGCGGACGAAGCTGTTCACCGCGTCGCCGGAGAGGCCCAGCCCGAAGGCCAGGTCGCGCGCCTGGTAGCCGGCCAGCCCGATCACCGGATCGACGGCCGCGCGGAGGATCTTCTCCGGGTGCCTGGCCGCCACCTCCTCGATCTCCACCCCGCCCTCGCTACTGGCCATGAGCACGTTGCGGCCCAGCGCGCGGTCCAGGGTGATGCCCAGGTAGAGCTCGCGGGCGATGTCGCAGCCCTCCTCCAGGTAGACCTTGCGCACCTTCTGCCCCTGCGGGCCGGTCTGATGGGTGACGAGCTGCATGCCCATCATCGACTGGAAGATCTCGCCCGCCTGCTCCGGGCTCTTCGCCAGCTTCACCCCGCCGCCCTTGCCCCGGCCGCCGGCGTGGATCTGCGCCTTCACCACGCACACCGGCTTGCCGCCCGCCATCAGCTCCCGGGCCGCGGCCACCGCCTCCCCGGCCGAGTGGACGAGCTTGCCGCGAGGCACCGCCACGCCGTAGCCGCGGAGGATCTCCTTCGCCTGGTACTCGTGGATCTTCATGGGCGCGGGTCGTACACCCCGCGCCCGACGCGCGCAAGCAGGAGGATGATCGATCACGGCCACGTTCACGCCGCCGTCGCCGTCCACGTCAACGACCACATCCACGCCCACGCTCACGTCAACGATGACGTTTGACGTTGACGTGATCGTGGACGGCGACGTGGCCGTGGACGAAGCGCCCGCGCCCCGCCCCTCAGGCCGCCCAGCTGCGCCGGGCGCCGATCAGCGCCTCGAACTGCGCCGCCTCGATCGGGCGGCTGAGGTGGTAGCCCTGGGCGTACGAGCAGTGCATCTTGCGCAAGAGCTGGAGCTGCTGCTCGGTCTCCACCCCTTCCGCCACCACCTCCATGTCCAGGCTGTTGGCCAGGGCGAGGATGGTGTTGACGATCTCCAGCCCGTCCTCGGTGTCGGCGATGCGCTGCACGAAGCTGCGGTCGATCTTCAGGGTGTCGATGGGGAACTGGTGCAGGTAGCTGAGGGAGCTGTACCCGGTGCCGAAGTCGTCCAGGTCGATGCGCACGCCCATCGCCCGCAGCTCGGTCATGGTCCGGGCCACGTTGGGGTGCTTGTCCATCAGGAGCGACTCCGTCACCTCCAGCCGCAGGCAGCGGGGCGAGAGCCCGGTGGCGCGCAGCACCTCGGCCACCTCCGCCACCAGGCCGGGGGCCTGGAACTGGCGGGAGCTGAGGTTGACGCCGATCTCCAGCTGCGGCTGCCGCAGCCGCTCCTGCCACTCCTTCATCTGCCGGCAGGCTTCGCGCAGGACCCAGGCGCCGATCTCCACGATCAGCCCCGTCTCCTCCGCCAGGGGGATGAAGTCCAGCGGGGGCACCAGGCCCCTCTCCGGGTGCTTCCAGCGGATCAGCGCCTCGGCCCCGGAGATCTGCCCGCTGTCCAGGGAGACCACCGGCTGGTAGTGCAGGTGCAGCTCCTTGCGCTCCAGGGCCCGCCGCAGGGCGGTCTCGAGATTCAGCAGCTCCACCGCCCGGTCGTGCATGCTGGCGTCGAACTCCACGCAGCGGCCCCGCCCCTGCGCCTTGGCCCGGTAGAGGGCGGTGTCGGCGTCGCGGAGGATGTCCTCGGGGCTGGCGTAGGAGGCGCTCCCGTGGGCGATGCCCACCGAGACCCCGCTGAACACCTCGTTGGTCCCCAGCCAGAAGGGCAGGCGCAGCTCCGCCTGCACCCGGTCGGCCACCCGGCGCGCGTCCGCCGCCGTGGGCACGTCCTCGAGGAGGATGGTGAACTCGTCCCCGCCCAGGCGGGCCACCGTGTCGTGCGGGCGCAGGCAGGCCTGCAGCCTCTTCGCCACCTCCACCAGGAGCTGGTCGCCGCGCACGTGGCCCAGGGAGTCGTTGATCACCTTGAAGCGGTCGATGTCCAGCACCAGCACCGAGAAGCTGGTCTGGTGGCGGCGCTTCTCCAGCGTCAGGCGGTGCTCCAGCCGGTCGAGGAAGAGCGCCCGGTTGGGCAGGCCGGTGAGCGCGTCGTGGAAGGCGTCGTGCAGGAGCTTGTCCGCCGTCCGCCGGCGGTCGGTGACGTCGGTGCCGAAGGCGGCGGCCCCGCCTGGCTTCCCCTCGGGCTCGCGGAGCGGGACCACGTTCCACTCCACCACCCGCCGCTCGCCCGAGCGGGTGAGCACCTCGCGCTCCTCGTTCTTCGCCTGCCCGCCCGCGGCCAGGTCCTCGGCGTACTCCCGCCGGCGGCCCTCCCGCTGTTCGGCGGGCACGCAGAGATCGAACCAGTTCTTCCCCAGCATCTCCTCGCGCGCGTGCCCGGTGGCGCGGAGGACGGCCTCGTTGCAGAACTCGATCTGCCCCTGGGCGTCGAGGAGCAGGGCGAAGAAGCGGGTGTGCTCCAGCACCGCCCGCAGCTTGCGGTCCGCCTCCCGCTCCTTGGCGTCCGCCCGCACCCGGGAGGTGACGTCCAGGACCGCGCCGCTCACCAGGCGCTTGCCGTCCATCACCACCGGGCGCTGGTGCACCTCCAGGTAGACCAGCTCGCCGTCGCGGCGGATCACCCGCACCTGGTAGGGCTCTCCGTCCGGCCGCCTGGCCCGCACCAGCGGCAGGTCGGGCGGGTAGACGTATTCCAGGAAGGATCGGCCGGTCATCTCGGCGGGCGCGCAGCCCACCAGCTCCGCGGCGCGCGCATTGAGCCAGACGATGCGGTCGCCCGAGAGCACGTAGAGGCCCGCGAGACAGTGATCGAGCAGTGGAGGAAGTTTGTCGGGTAGCATCGCGGTCATGCAACGATACAGCGAGACTGGCAGGAGGCCGCAAAGCGACTCCCGCCCACCGAGGCTCCTGTTAGCCTCTGCCCGTGCGCGCCTTCTTCTGCGACACGTACGAAATGCCACTTCCACCGGGGCACCGCTTTCCCCTCCCCAAGTACCGGATGGTGCGCGAGCGCCTGCTGAGGGAGGGAGTGCTCGCACCGCACGAGCTGGAGGAATCGGGGCTGATCGATCGGCCCTCCCTGCTCCTGGCGCACACCCCCGAGTACCTGGAGGCGGTCTTCTCCGGGACGCTGCCCCTGCCGGAGCAGCGCCGCCTGGGCTTCTCCTGGAGCGAAGCGCTGCTGGCCCGGTCGCGGGCCAGCGTCTACGGGACGGTGGCGGCGGGCCGCGCGGCGCTGGCTGACGGGCTCTCGGGAAACCTGGCGGGCGGCACGCACCACGCCTACGCCGACCGGGGCACGGGCTTCTGCGTGTTCAACGACCTGGCGGTGGCGGCGCGCGCCCTGCAGCGCGAGGGATCGATCGACCGTGCGCTGGTGGTGGACCTGGACGTGCACCAGGGCGACGGCACCGCGGCCATCTTCGCCGGCGACGAGAGCGTCTTCACCTTCTCCATGCACGGGGCGAAGAACTTCCCCTTCCGCAAGCAGCGTTCCTCGCTCGACCTCGAGCTTCCCGACGGCTGCGCCGACGCCGAATATCTGATGATGCTGGAGAAGAACCTGCCCGCGGCCCTCGATCGCTCCAGGCCGGACATCCTCTTCTACCAGGCCGGGGTGGACCCGCTGGAGCAGGACGCCCTGGGGCGCCTCGATCTCTCCCTGCAGGGCCTGCGGGAGCGCGACCGGACGGTGGCGCTCGCCGCCCGGCAGCGGGGCATCCCGCTGGTGCTGACGCTGGGGGGAGGCTACGCGAAGCCGATCGAGCTTTCCGTCGCGGCCCACGCCGGGACGTGGAGCGAGGCGCGCTCGGTGATGGGCGTCTGAGCGCCCTCCTGGGGCAGCGCCGGCCGCGGCCTGGCCTTGTGCATCTTCGTGTGCACGTGGCGGGCGCCGCTCCTTCGCTCCTGCACGCGCGTCTGCACAGCGGCGGCCGCGATCAGGACGACGCCGGCGGCGGCCAGGGTGACGAAGCCCAGCGGCAGGTGCCAGCGCCAGTTGGGCGGATCCTTCTCCAACAGGAGCGGCGGCTCCAGCTGGGGGGCCCGCGCCAGCTCGCGCATGTCCTGCGCCAGCGTGCGCGTCACGCTCTGGATCAGCGGCTCCATCGCACCCTTATTGACGCAGCAGCCGTGCCAAACGGTTCTCCTGAATGATTCCCGCCGGTTTGGGGGCTACCCGGCGGGTCCGGCGCCACCTTTGCGCTCGTCGCGAAAGAACCAGTCCTTCACTGCCTGCAGGGTGGTCTTCCGGGCCATGTCGGCGATGGAGGAGGTGAGGGGAATCCCCTTGGGGCAGGCGATCACGCAGTTGCCCGCCTTGCCGCAGTCCCCCACTCCGCCCTCGCCCATCAACCCGTGCAGGCGCTCGCCGGCGTTCATCGCCCCGGTGGGGTGCATGTTGAAGAGGCGGACCTGGGAGAGCGCGGCAGCGCCCACGAAAGCGCTGGAGGGCGTGATCTGCGGGCACACCTCCAGGCAGCAGCCGCAGGTCATGCACGTGGAGAGCACGTACCGCAGCTCCTGCTCCTCGCTGGCCTGGCGGGGGCCGGGGCCCAGGTCGTAGGTGCCGTCGACGGGGATCCAGGCCTTCACCCGCTTGAGCGCCTCGAACATCCGCTGGCGGTCGACGGCCAGGTCGCGCACCAGGGGGAACTTCTTCATCGGCGACAGGGTGATCGGCTCGGTCAGGTGATCGATCAGCGCCGAGCAGGCCTGGCGGACCTTGCCGTTGATCACCATGGTGCAGGAGCCGCACACCTCCTCCAGGCAGGCGGCGTCCCAGGCGGGGGGGCTGGTCTTCCTCCCCTCCGCGGTCACCGGCTCGCGCTGGATCTGCATCAGCACCGAGATCACGTTGGCATTGGGCCGGCGCTCGACCCGGAACTCCTCCCAGCGCGAGGCCTGGCCCGGCCCGTCGCAACGTTCGATCCTCACCACCAGCTTGTCGGGCATGACGTCCTAATCGTAGTAACGGGGTTCCGGCGCGAGAACGGGGTTCTTCAGGCTCTGCAGATCCTCGAACGTGATCTTGGGGCCCTCGGGCGCCCAGCGGCCCATGCTGTTCTTCAGCCACTTGTCGTTGCGCGCCTTCCAGGCGGCCATGAACTGCGGGTCGTCGGCCGGCTTGGCGGCCTGGGGCTTGGGGAGCACGAAGTCCGGCTTGTAGTGGCTGCCCCGGCTCTCGTCGCGCAGGCGGGAAGCCTTGAGGATGAGGTGGGCGATCTCCAGCATGTTCCAGAGCTGGTTCACGTACGCCGCGCTCTGGTTCACGGTGCGGCCGGTGTCGAGGACGTTGCAGCGCTTCCAGCGCTCCTTCAGCTTCTGGACCTCGACCAGCGCCTCGTCCAGCTGGGAATTCACCTTCACCACCGTGGCCGCCTGGATCATCATCTCGCCCATCTGCTGGCCGATGACGTAGGGGTTCTCCGGGCCGTCCATCTTGTAGATGGCGCCGAAGCGGCCGTCCCACTCCTTCTTCGCCGCCTCCAGGAGCGAGGAGGGAACGTCGCCCTTGGCCTTCATGTTGTTCTTCGCGTAGCTGATCATCGCCGGGCCGGCGATCATCCCCGCGTAGATGCAGGAGAGCAGCGAGTTCGCCCCCAGGCGGTTGGCGCCGTGGTAGGCGTAGTCGCACTCGCCCGCCGCGTAGAGGCCGGGGATGTTGGTCATCTGCTGGCGCGGGCTCCCCGCCAACATGTCGTTCTTCGCGTCGGCCTCGTAGTCGCACCACAGCCCGCCCATGGAGTAGTGCACGGCGGGGAAGATCTTCATCGGCTCGTGGCGGGGATCGACGCCCTGGAACTTCTCGTAGATCTCCATGATGCCGCCCAGCTTGCGGTCCAGGGTGGCGGCGGGGATGTGCGAGACGTCGAGGTAGACGGCGTCCTGCCCTTCGACGCCCATCCCCAGGTCCTTGACCACGGAGAAGATCTCGCGGGACCCGACGTCGCGGGGCACCAGGTTGCCGTAGCGCGGGTACTTCTCCTCCAGGAAGTACCAGCGCTCGTTCTCGGGGACGTCCTTGCCCTTGCGCTTGTCGCCCTTCTGCTTCGGCACCCACACCCGCCCGCCTTCGCCGCGCGCCGACTCGGACATCAGCCGGTGCTTGTCCTCGCCGGGGATGGCGGTGGGGTGCACCTGCACGAACTCGGCGTTGGCGTAGACGGCGCCGTCCATGTACGAGCGGCCGTTGGCGCTGCCGGTGTTGATGGTGCTGTTGGTGCTGCGGCCGTAGACGATGCCCGGGCCGCCGGTCGCCAGGCAGACGGCGTCGGCGGGAAAGGCCAGGATCTCCATGCTGCGCAGGTCGAGGGCGGTGATCCCCCGGCAGGCGCCTTGCCCGTCCTTGATGAAGGAGAGGAACTCCCAGTACTCGTACTTGCGCACCAGGCCGTCGTGCTCGTAGCGGCGGACCTGCTCGTCCAGGGCGTAGAGGAGCTGCTGGCCGGTGGAGGCGCCGGCGAAGGCGGTGCGATTGTAGAGCGTGCCCCCGAAGCGGCGGAAGTCGAGCAGCCCTTCGGAGGTGCGGTTGAAGGGCACGCCCATCCGGTCCATCAGGTAGATGATGTGGGGGGCGGCGTGGCACATGCCCTTCACCGGCGGCTGCTCGGCGAGGAAGTCGCCGCCCTTGAGGGTGTCCTTGGTGTGGATGTCCGGGTTGTCGCCCTCGCCCTTGGTGTTCACCGCGCCGTTGATGCCGCCCTGGGCGCAGACCGAGTGGCTGCGCTTCACCGGCACGATGGAGAAGACATCCACGTGCTTCCCCGCCTCGGCGAGCTTGATCACGGTCATCAGCCCCGCCAGGCCGCCGCCGACGACGATGTAGCGCTCCGCCATTTCTCGCTCGCCTCCTCGGACCCGGACGCGGGCACCACATAGCGCAGGGCGTCGCTCGCTGCAATCGGCCCAAGGCGCGGACCGTCCGCAGATTCTGCGCAGTGTTGGCTGGGAGCCGTCTGCGCGGACGGCGCGAAGATCGACCACCAGAACGGGGACGGGCACGAGCCACCTTCCTAGCTCTTCCGCGCGCCCTTGGTCCGCTGGTAGTGGCGGCGCTGCTTGGCCCGGTTGCCGCACTCCTTCATGTTGCAGAAGCGGCGGCTGTGGTTGCGGGTCGAGTCGAGGAAGAGCCAGGCGCAGCGGCCGATGTCGCGCTCGGCGCAGACGCCCACCAGGCCGCTGGAGACCTCGTGCTCCAGCAATTCGGCCGCGTCCAGCGCCACGGGCCGGAGGAAGGCGAGGAGGTCGCCGTCGTCCGCCAGCTCGACCTGGAACCTGCCCGGACCCGCGGGGCGGAAGCGGCGACGGGCGAGCGCGTCGGCGATCCAGGCGTTGAGCGTTTCCAGCGCGGCGGCCGGCGGGGGCCGCCCGTCCACCGCGGCCAGGGCGACGTCGTGGAGCGCCTCGCGCCTGCGGATGGCCAGCGCGTGGGCCGCGGCCGCTCGCTCCTGATCTTCTCCGGCTGCCGCGTACAGGGCCTTGGCCCGCCTGGCGTCGATCAGGCCGATCTGTGCCGCCCAGTAGACCAGATCCGGGTACCCGAGCAGGCGATCGCGCATGTTGGGCGAGCCGCGCATCCCGCTCACGGTGTTCACGAAGTCCAGCGAGACGGTGCCCCCGTCCAGCTCGAATCGGTGCTTCTCTTCCCGGGCGCCGGGCATCGGCCGCATAACCTCCAAACCTGACTTGACAGGTTAGTAGCGCAGGCGTAGATAACCGTCAAGAATGCTTTAGGAGGTTATATGTTCCGCTCGCGCCTGCACCCCTCCCCGTCCTCCGTCCTGCTGGGGATCGCCATGATCGCGTTCTGGGCGCTGCTCTGGCTGTGGTTCATCGTGCAGCTGGCGGACTCGCCGCGGAGCGCGGCCCGGGCGGGCGCCAGCCTGCCCGAGCTGAGCGCGGCAGAGGTCCCGGCCAGCAATGCCGGATGAAGCTCAGACCTGCGACTTGATCTCGTCGACCGTCTTCTTCACCGACTGGAAGGAGCGCTCGAACATGCCCTTCTCCTCGGCGCTCAGCTCGATCTGGTGGATCTTCTCGATCCCCCCGGAACCGATGGTGACGGGCACGCCCATGTAGTAGCCGTTCACGCCGTACTCGCCCTCCAGCAGGGCGGCGCAGGGCAGCACGCGCTTCTTGTCGCGCAGGTAGCTCTCCGCCATGGCGATGGCGCTGGTGGCCGGGGCGTAGAAGGCCGAGCCGGTCTTGAGCAGCGCCACGATCTCGCCCCCGCCCTTGCGGGTGCGATCGACGATGGCGTCCAGGCGCGGCTTGGGGATCAGCTTCTCCAGGGGGATGCCGGCCACCGAGCAGAAGCGGGTGAGGGGCACCATGTCGTCGCCGTGGCCGCCCAGCACCACCGCGTGCACGTCCTCGATGGAAACGTTCAGCTCCTCGGCCACGAAGAGGCGGAAGCGGCTGGTGTCCAGCACCCCGGCCATCCCCACCACCCGCTCCTTGGGGAAGCCGGTGATCTGCTTCATGGCGAAGACCATCGCGTCCAGGGGATTGGAGATGACGATCACGAAGGCGCCAGCGCACTTCTCCTTCACGTTGGTGGCCACGTCCCGCATGATCTTGATGTTGATCCCCAAAAGGTCCTCGCGGCTCATCCCCGGCTTGCGGGGGACGCCGGCGGTGACGATCACCACCTCCGCGCCCGCCACCTCGTCGTAGCGGTTGGTGCCGATGATGCGCGCGTCGTAGCCGTCGGCCGCGCGCGACTGCATGATGTCCAGCGCCTTCCCTTGCGGCACCCCCTCCACCACGTCGAACAGCACTACGTCGCCCAGCTCCTTCTGGGCCGCGAGCAGTGCGAGGTTGCCGCCGATCTGACCTGCTCCGATGAGGGCGATCTTCCTGCGAGCCATGGTGTTTCTCCCGCGAGCCCAGGGGGGCGCGCGCTTCCTACTCCACCTGCGCGGGCGCCGCAACTGCTGTAGGCTCGCCCCGTGCCCACCATCCGTTCCTTCTTCGAGACGGCCCGCCGCCACCCTTCCCGCCTGGCCTGGAAGCACGGCGCCCGGGAGTGGACCTGGGAGCGGGCGGCGGCCGACGTCCGCCGGGCGGCGCGGGCGCTGATCGCCCTGGGAGTGCGGCGCGGCGACACGGTGACCATCGTGGGGCCCAACCGGCCGGAGTGGCTGATGGCCGATCTGGGCGCCCTGGCGGCGGGCGCGGTGCCGGCGCCCATCTATCCCACCCTCACCGCCGAGCAGTCGCAGTACATCGCCAACCATTCCGGGGCGGTGGTGGCGATCACCGCCGACGAGCGGCAGGAGGCGAAGCTGCGCGGCACCGGCGTGCGCCGCTTCGCCCGGATGAGCGAGTGGGAGGCCTTCCTCGCCGAGGGGGAGAAAGTGCCGGACGAGGCCGTGGAGGAGCGCCTCTCCGCCATCCGGCCGGGGGACCTTGCCACGCTCATCTACACCAGCGGCACAACCGGCCCGCCCAAGGCGGCGATGCTGACGCAGGCCAATCTCTCCTACGCCGCGGAGACGGCGGTGAAGGTGGCAGGCTCCACCCCGGACGACGTCCTGGTCAGCTACCTGCCGCTCAGCCACATCGCCGAGCAGATCATCTCCATCCACTCGGGGACCGGCGTGGGCGGTTCGGTCTGGTTCTGCGACGAGCTGGAGCGGGTGGGCCAGGTGATGCGCGAAGCCCGGCCCACGATCTTCTTCGGCGTGCCCCGCATCTGGGAGAAGATCCAGGGGCGGATCGAGGAGACCGTGCGCGCCGCGCCGCTCTTGCGCCGCAAGCTCTTCGCCTGGGCGCGCGCTTCGCGGGGCGCGCTGGCCGACCGCCTGGTGCTCTCCAGGGTGCGGGAGGCGATCGGGCTGGGCCGGGCACGCCTCTGCGTCACCGCCGCGGCCAGGATGCCCCGGCCCACCCTCGACTTCTTCGAGTCCATCGGCATCCAGCTCCTCGACGTCTGGGGGATGACCGAGACCACCGGCATGGGCACGGCCAACCTGCCGCACCGGCGCAAGCCCGGCACCGTGGGAAAGGCGGAGGAAGGGGTGGAGATCCGCATCGCCCCCGACGGGGAGATCCTCACCCGCGGCGGCCACGTCTTCGCCGGCTACTACAAGGACCCGGCGGCCACCACGGAGGCGCTCGACCCCGACGGCTTCTTGCACACCGGCGACGTGGGCGAGCTGGACGGCGACGGCTTCATGCGCATCACCGACCGGAAGAAGGACCTCCTCATCACCTCCGGCGGCAAGAACGTCTCCCCGCAGAACATCGAGACCCTCCTCGGCCGCATCGAGGGCGTGGCCCAGGCGGTGGTGGTGGGCGACGGGCGCAAGTACCTGGCCGCGCTCATCGTCCCCGAGGCGGCCGAGCGGGCGCAGAACCCGGGCTTCGTGGCCCACGTGGGCAAGGAGATCGAGCGGATCAACGGCCAGCTCGCCCAGTACGAGACCATCAAGAAGTTCCGCGTGCTCGCCGCCCAGTTCTCCATCGACAGCGGCGAGCTCACCCCCACGCTCAAGCTGAAGCGCAAGGTTGTCTCGCAGAAGTTCGCCAGCGAGATCGAAGAGCTGTTCAGGTAGAGGCAGCTTCGTAAAGCGTGTTTCGCGCCTTCTCGCGAACAAGCAGCAAAGACGAGGCCCAAAGGCGCGCCTGCGGCGCGGCAGGGCCTAGAAGTGCTCGATGATCGCCTGGCCGAATTCCGAGCACTTCACCTCTTTCACGTTCTTCTCCCCCTCCTGCACCATCAGGCGGGCGAAGTCGTAGGTGACGGTCTTGGCGGCGATGGCCCCGTCCATCCCCTTGACGATCAGGTCGGCCGCCTCCTTCCAGCCCAGGTGCCGGAACATCATCTCCCCGGAAAGGATCACCGAGCCGGGGTTCACCTTGTCCTGGTTGGCGTACTTGGGCGCCGTCCCGTGCGTGGCCTCGAAGACCGCGTGCCCGGTGACGTAGTTGATGTTCCCGCCCGGGGCGATGCCGATGCCCCCCACCTGCGCGGCCAGGGCGTCGCTCAGGTAGTCGCCGTTCAGGTTTGCGGTGGCGAGGACGTCGAAGTCGTCGGGGCGGGTGAGCACCTGCTGCAGGGTGATGTCGGCGATGGCGTCCTTGATGACGATGCCGTCGGGCAGCTTGCACCAGGGGCCGCCGTCGATCTCCTTGGCCCCGAAGAACTCCTTGGCCACCTGGTAGCCCCAGTCGCGGAAGGCGCCCTCGGTGAACTTCATGATGTTGCCCTTGTGCACCAGGGTGACGCTCTTGCGCTTGTTCTGCACCGCGTAGCTGATGGCGCTGTGCACCAGGCGCTCGGTGCCCAGGTAGCTGATGGGCTTGAGTCCCACGCCAACCTGCAGCGAGGTCTGCCGCTTGGGCGCCCCGATGCCCTCCAGCGTCTTCTGCCACTCCGCCCCCGCCGCCTCGGAGCCGAAGCGGATCTTCTTGAACTCCTTGGGGAACTCCCTGGCCCAGAACTCGAGGACCTTCTTCGCCTCCGGGGTGCCGGCCGCGTACTCGATGCCGGCGTAGATGTCCTCGGTGTTCTCGCGGAAGATCACCATGTCCACCTTGTCCGGGCGCTTCACCGGGCTGGGGACGCCCTTGAACCAGCGGACGGGGCGCAGGCAGACGAAGAGGTCGAGCATCTGCCGCAGGGCCACGTTCAGGGAGCGGATGCCTCCGCCCACCGGGGTGGTGAGCGGCCCCTTGATGCCCACCAGGTACTTGCGGAACGCCTCCACGGTCTCGTCGGGAAGCCAGGTGTCGAACAGCTTCTTGCTCTTGTCGCCGGCGTAGACCTCCATCCAGGCGATCTTCTTCTTGCCGCCGTAGGCCTTCTCCACCGCGGCGTCGAGCACGCGCTGCGACGCCCGCCAGATGTCCGGCCCCGTGCCGTCGCCCTCGATGAAGGGAAGGATGGGCTGGTCCGGCACCTGGAGGCGGCCGGAGGAGATGGTGATGGGCTTTCCGTTCTTCGGGACCTGGGGTGCGGGGCTGGCCATGCGGGCTCCTGTCGGGGGCGCGGAACATAGCGGGAGGCGGCGGGGTGTACAAGGCCGCTGAACTCCAACGGAAGCTGCGGACCGTCCGGTCGGCGACACGGGGAAATACGCATTTCCCCCTTCCCCGCGTGGAACGCATGACTATGCTGAGGGCCCGGATGACGGCTGGAGGGCCGCGGCCATGCAGCTCGAGTTCCAGTGCCAGAAGTGCGAGGAGTCCTTCTCCCTGGACGTGTCGGACATCCAGAGCGACCCGGTGCTCCGCTGCCCGGGGTGCGGCATCCGCGCCGCCGACGAGCAGGTGGAGGCGGTGGTGAGCGGGCTGGAGGAGCTCTTCGCCGCCCTGGCGCCCTTGCGGAGGAAGTTCTCCGCCAGCGTGGAGGTGAACAGCGAGGACATGCCTCCCCCGTACGACGAGGCGCCGGCCGTGTCCCGGAAGGCCGCGCTGCTCGACGAGGAGGACAGCGAGGACGAGGAAGGCGACGAGGACGAGGACGAAGAGGTCGCGGAAATGGAGTAGGCGATCTCTTGCAGCGAGGATCGTTGCGCCCTACGCTCGGCCCCAGGCATGCGCAAGGCGAAGATCATCTGCACCATGGGGCCGGCGTCCCGCGAAGAGCCGACCCTGGGCAAGCTGGTCGAGGCCGGGATGGACGTGGCGCGGCTCAACCTCTCCCACGGCACCCACGACGATCACGCCCGGGCCATCGAGGCGGTGCGCAAGGCGGCGGAGAACGCCTCCCGGCCGGTGGGCCTGCTCCTCGACCTGCAGGG
>DATKAG010000358.1:0-3654 GCA_035498355.1 Myxococcales bacterium
CCGTGCACCGAGGGCATGATGGAGACACGGAAGTCGATGGGCCGGCCGCCGAGCTTGACCCGGAAGCGGCCGTCCTGCGGCACCCGCTTCTCGGCGATGTCCAGCTCCGACATCACCTTGATGCGGCTGATGATGGTCGAGTGGTGCTCCTTGGCGATCGGCTTCATGGCGGGCTGCAGGACGCCGTCGATGCGGTACTTGATCACCACCTCGGTGTCGCGGGTCTCGATGTGAATGTCGGAGGCGCGGCGGTTGAGGGCGTCGAACACCGTCGAGTCGACCAGCTTGATGATCGGCGACTGGTCGGCCTGGATCTTGTCGATGGAGAGGACCTCGTCACCGTTCTCGTCGTCGCGCAGGATCTGGATCTTGAACGACTCGGAGGCCTGCTCCAGCACCCGCTGCGTGCCCTGGCCGCGCTTGAGCGCCTCCTGGATGGCGGAGGGCGTACCCACCGCCGGCTGGATGGGCGTCTGCAGGATCAGGCTCAGCTCGTCCACCACCCGGATGTCGCTGGGGTCCGCCATCACCAGCACCAGCCGGCTGCCGTCGCGGCGGTAGGGCAGGAAGGTGTAGCGGAACATCAGCTCCACCGGCACCGACTTCAGGATCTCGGGGTCGGGCGCGAAGGAGGCGACGTCCACGAACTCCAGGCCGGAGGCGGCGGCCAGCGCGCGGGCCTCGTCCTCCTCCGAGCTGGAGGCGAGGGCCCGCGAGGCCTCGGCGGCGGGCAGGGTCGGCTGCTCGGCCAAGGCGCTCACCTCGCCTGGATGGCCGAGATGGCCTGGAACATCGGCAGGTAGATGGCGAGCAGCATGCCCGCCACGATCACCGCCATCACCACCAGCAGCGCCGGCTCCACCAGCGACAGCACCGTGGCGATGCTGGTGTCCAGCTCCTCGTCGTAGAACTCGGCCACCGCGTTCAGCATCTCGCCCAGCGCCCCCGTCTGCTCCCCCACCTTCACCATCTCCAGCGGCAGCGACTCCAGCATGCGCGTCGACTCCAGCGCGGTGGTGAGGCTCGCCCCCTCGCGGATGCGCCCGGTGGTCCCGCCCACGGCCTGCGCCATGGCCCGGTTCCCGATCGACTGCGCCGCCACCTCCAGCGCGTTCAGCAGGGGCAGGCCCCCGGCCAGGAGCGTCGCCAGCGTGCGCATCAGCTGGCTGGTGGCGTACATCCGCATCAGCCGCCCGAAGTAGGGCAGGCGCAGCAGCGCCCGGTCGACCGCCGCGCCGGAGCCCGGGCGCCGCACCCAGTAGACGACGCTGCCGGCGAGCACCAGCAGGCCCAGGAGGATGAAGGTCAGGTTCTGCCGGATGGCGTTGGCGAGCGCCAGCAGCATCCGCGTGGGCAGCGGCAGGCTGACGGCCAGGCCCTCGTAGAAGCTGCTGAACTGCGGGATGACGTACACCAGCAGCACCACGACGAGCACCGCGATCGCCGTCAGCAGCACGATCGGGTACACCGAGGCGGACACCGCCTTCTTGCGCAGGGCACGGTTGAGCCGAAGGTGGGTGGCGAAGCGGCGCAGCACCACGTCGAGGTTGCCGGCCCGCTCGCCGGCCACCAGGCTGGCGGCGAAGATCGCCGGGTACAGGTCGCCCTCCTGCCGGAAGGCGTCGGAGAGCGCCACCCCGGACTTCACCTTCCCGCGCACGGAGGCCAGCGAGTGCCGGAACAGCGGGTCGTGCTGCCGCTCGAGCATGATGTCGAGCGACTGGAAGAGGGGCAGCCCGGCCTTGAGCAGGGCAGCCAGCTCCTGCGCGAACAGCAGCAGCAGCGACGGGTTCACCCGCCGCCGCCGCAAGCGCAGCTGCCCCAGGCCCAGGCTCCGCCGGATGGAGAGCAGGTAGAGGCCCTGCTGGTCGAGCTCGGCCCGGAGCGCGCGCTCGTCCGGAGCGCGGAAGCTGCGCTCGACCACCTCCCCGGTGGGTGTGCCGACACGACAGACGTATTCCATCTGCCTCAGCGCAAAGACTCTATCAGGCACACGCCTACTCCACAACCATCAACGACTTACGCCGAGGGGCCGGTGCGCTGCGTCACGTCGGGTCGATGAACTTGTACCCCATCCCGTGGATGGTCAGGATCCAGCGGGGCTCGCTGCCGCTGTCGCCGATCTTGGCCCGCAGCTTGGCGATGTGCGTGTCCACCGTCCGCGTGGACGGGTAGCTCTCGTATCCCCAGACGTCCTCGAGCAGCTGGTCGCGGGTGACGGTGTCGCCCTTGCGCTCGATCAGGTAGCGCAGGAGCTCGAACTCGCGCGGGCTGAGGTCGAGCGGCTGGCCGCCCTTCGTCGCCTTGTAGGCCTCGAAGTCGAGGTCGACGTCGGCGAAGTGGTACTTGGGCAGCCGCTTGCTCCGGGTCTCGGTGCGGCGCAGGATGGCGCGCACCCGCGCCAGCAGCTCGCGGATGGAGAACGGCTTGGTGACGTAGTCGTCGGCCCCCAGCTCCAGGCCCACCACCTTGTCGATCTCCTGGCCCCGCGCGGTCAGCATCAGGATGGGGCCTTCCCAGCCCTCGCCGCGCAGCGTCTTGCAGACCTCCAGGCCGGACATCTTCGGCAGCATCACGTCGAGGACGATCAGGTCGGGCTTCAGGGCGCGGGCGCGCTCCAGGCCCTGCTGGCCGTCGGTCGCCGTCGTCACCTCGTAGCCCTCGAACTCGAAGTTGTCCTTGAGGCCGAGGACCATGTCCGGCTCGTCTTCGACAATGAGGATCTTGCTCATGGCCGTTACCGTTCGACCCTCCCCCGTGAGGACGTCGTGATTGGCTGTTTCAGGCAGGTGGCACCGCCTTTGTCATCGTACCTCGCTGCACGCCGACGGCCTGCGGCTCCGGCTGGGGCAACGGCGGCGCCTTCAGCACCAGGGTGAAGGTGCTGCCCTCCCCGGGCGCGCTCTCCACCTCGATCGTGCCGCCGTGCGCCTCCATGATGTGACGCACCAGGGCCAGGCCCAGGCCGCTGCCCTTCGTGGTGTGGACCAGGCTGCTCTCGGCACGGTAGAACTTCTCGAAGATCTTCTTCTGCTCGGGCTTCGGTATCCCGATCCCCCGGTCGGAGACGGAGACCCGCACGCTCGCCCCCTCCCGCCGCGCCGCCACCCGGATCCGCCGCTCGTCCGGGCTGTACTTGATGGCGTTGTTGACGAGGTTCAGCACCGCCTGGGACAGCGCCTCGGGGTCGATCTCCAGCTCCGGCAGGTCGTCCGCGATCTCCAGCTCCAGCGTGAAGCCCTGCTGCTCGATCTGGAAGCGGTAGGCCTCGACCACCTCGCGCACCACCGCGCCCACGTCGCCCGGCGAGAGCTTGTACTCCTTGCGGCCCGCCTCGATGCGGGAGAAGTCGAGGATGTTGTTGATGAGCTGGGTCAGCCGGCGGCTCTCCTTGTTGATGATCCCGTGGTACTGGTGGGCCTTGTCGTGGCTAGGCACCCGCCCCAGCTCCAGCGTCTCGGCGAACAGCCGGATGAGGGCGAGCGGGGTCTTGAGCTCGTGGCTGACGTTCGCCGCGAAGTCGCTCTTCAGCCGCGACAGCCGCAGCTCGCGGCGGACGTTGGCGAAGACCAGGCCCAGCCCGGCCAGCAGCATGAGGTCGATCAGGCCGATCAGCACCGTCTTGGCCAGGGCCAGGCGGCGCACCTCCTGCTC
>DATKAG010000359.1:0-2831 GCA_035498355.1 Myxococcales bacterium
TGGACGAGATCGGTCCCCTGGAGCCCGCCTCCATGCCCGGGCGGATGGTGGTGCAGTGGGACAAGGACGACTGCGCCGACCTGGGGATCATCAAGATCGACCTCCTGGGGCTGGGGATGATGGCGGTGCTGGAGCAGGCCATCCCGCTGGTGCGCGCGCACGAGGGGGTGGAGGTGGACCTGGCGCAGCTTCCCCCGGACGACCCGGGGGTCTACCGGCTCCTGCAGACCGCCGACACGGTGGGAGTCTTCCAGGTGGAGTCGCGGGCGCAGATGGCCACCCTGCCGCGCATGCGCCCCGAGCGCTTCTACGACATCGTGGTGGAGGTGGCGATCATCCGCCCCGGGCCCATCGTGGGGCAGATGGTGAACCCCTACCTGGAGCGGCGGGCCGGGCGGCAGAAGCCCTCGGTGCCGCACCCCTCGCTCTGGCCGGTGCTGGAGCGGACGCTGGGCGTGCCCCTCTTCCAGGAACAGCTGATGCGCATCGCCATGGTGGCCGCCGATTTCAGCGGGGGCGAGGCCGACGAGCTGCGCCGGGCGATGGGGAGCAAGCGCAGCGTGGAGCGGATGAAGCGCATCGAGGAACGCCTGCGCGCGGGGATGACGGCGAACGGCATCGCCCCCGCGGCGCAGGACGAAATCGTGCAGGGCATCGCCTCCTTCGCCCTCTACGGCTTCCCCGAGAGCCACGCCGCCTCGTTCGCCCTGATCGTGTACGCCAGCGCGTACCTCAAGGTGCACCACCCCCAGGCGTTCTACGCCGCGATGCTCAACTGCTGGCCCATGGGCTTCTACAGCCCGGCCACCCTGGTGAAGGACGCGCAGCGCCGCGGGGTGCGGGTGAAGCCCATCGACGTGGCCCGCAGTGGCTGGCTGTGCACCCTGGAGCGCGTCGGGCCGGAGGAGGAGCTGAACCTGCGCCTGGGCCTGCGCTACGCGCGTGGGCTGCGGGAGGCGGTGGGCCGGAGGATCGCCGAGGAGCGCGAGCGGGCGCCCTTCGCCAGCATCGCGGATCTGGCCGCCCGCGCGGAGCCTCGCCGCGACGAGCTGGCCGCTCTGGCGGAGATCGGCGCTCTCGCCTCCATCCCCGTCCGCCCGGGCGGCCCGCTCCCCACGCGGCGCGCCGCCCTCTGGCAGGCGGAGGCGGCGTCGCGGCGGGGAGGGGGGCTGTTCGCACGCACCGAGCCGCGCGACGAGGAGGGAGGGGCAGCGACGGTTCACCCGGGTGAACCAGCGGAAGTTCATCCGGGTGAACCAGCGCCGGTTCGGCCGGGTGAACCTGCATCGGTCCAATTGGCTGGATCGACTGCTGGTTGGCCACCGGGCCGCGCAGGGCCGGTTCTACCGGGTGAACCGATTGTCGACTGCTCAACACCGGCATGCCGCACGGCCGCCGCGGCCGTCGCGGCCGCAGCCGCGACGACGGCGGGGCGGGAGGGCGAGATCCTCGCCCATGTGAACGCCCATCCCCGAGAGCATGCCCGCAAGGCGCTGCGCGCGTTCGGGGACGAACTCCGATCCGACCCGATCGCGCCGGGGTCCCCACGGCGAGCCGTGTCCTGTTCCCACGCCGCGGAGCCCCCACCGGATCTCGCCCGCAGCCCACTTCCAGAGATGGATCTGCGCGACCGCATCGCTGCCGACCTGCGAGGCACGGGCATGACCGTGGGCCCCCACCCGGTCGCCCTGGAGCGCGCGCGGCTGCGGGCCATGGGCGTGCATCCCGCCGGCGAGCTTCCCCGCCTGCGCAACGGCAGCCGGGTCCGCGCCGCCGGGCTCTGCATCGTCCGCCAGCGGCCTGGCACCGCCAAGGGGTTTGTCTTCCTCTCCCTGGAGGACGAGACGGGCATCTCCAACATCGTCATCGACCCGCCCACCTTCGAGAAGAACCGCCGCCCCATCCTCGCCAGCTCGCTACTGGTGGTGGAAGGGCGCCTGGAGAAGCAGGACGGCGTCACCAGCGTCAAGGGCGACCGCTTCTGGGGCATGCACGAGGCGCACGACTACCAGGTGCGCTCGCACGACTTTCGCTAGCAGGAGCCATTGAGCCCAGCGGGCAGGCGAGCGGGCAACCATCGCCTTGGGACGGCGCCCACATTGCGCTTTTCGATCCGTGGTAGCCGTCCCGGGACGGGACGCGTTGCGTCAACCAGGACGCAGCTGCCCCAGGGCGGCGGACGAGACGGTGCGGCCGCAAACGTCGCCGCCCAAGCGAGTGCCGAACACGGGGCGCCGCCGGCCCGGCGATGGAGGCGGGATCGCTGCACCGCCAAAGCGCTCGCAGTTGCGATCGCTGCCACCACCTCCCGGTCATGCCCCTCCCGCGCTCGCGCTGGCGACCCCGCCCGCCCCGCAACCGCTTACTGGGAGCCACTCTCGGTTGACGCGCCGCGCGCCCCGTGCAAGAGCGCCCCGATGCTGCGCGCCGTGCTCCTCGATCTCGACGGCACCCTGGTCGACACGCCCCAGGCGATCGTCGAGGTCAGCCAGTCCACCCTTGCCGCGCTGGGCCTGCCGCCCGCCGACGCGCAGCGCATCCGCGACGGCATCGGGCTGCCGCTCCCCGTCGCGCTGGCGCAGCTGGTGGGCACCGGCCCGGCCGGGGCGGCGGAGGCCGTGGAGATCTACCGCACCCTCTGGCACGCGCGCGTCACCCCCCGCATCCCGAGCCTCCTCTATCCCGGCGTGCGGGAAGGCCTTCAGGAGTTGAAAAGGGCGGAGATCCTGCTGGGGGTGGTGACCGGCAAGGCGCAGGAAGGTGCGGATTCCACCGTCGCGGCCGCCGGGCTGGCAGGCCTGCTCGACGTCGTGCTCGGCTACACCAGCGTG
>DATKAG010000360.1:0-3710 GCA_035498355.1 Myxococcales bacterium
GACGCGGACGTGGACGTGGACGTGGACGTGGACGTCGACGTGATCGTGGTCGTTGACCTTGACGGCGACGGCGACGTGCGACGTGGCCGTCAACGATCCTCCTCCTGCCGAAGCCGTCGCTCCGTCCTTCATCGGTTCTTCAGGCGCTGCGCAGTGCGATCATGGGATCCACCTCCGCGGCCTTGCGCGCCGGCAGCAGGCAGGCCACGGCGCCCACCGCGGCCAGCACGGCGGCGCCGGCGACGAAGGTGACCGGATCGCGGGCGGCGATGCCGAACACCAGCCCCTGCATCACCCGCGAGATGGCCAGGCCTCCCAGGACGCCCAGGGCGAGCCCCAGCCCCACCAGCGCCATCCCCTGCCGCACCACCATCGCCAGCACGTCGGCCGGATCGGCCCCCAGCGCCAGGCGGATGCCGATCTCCTGCGTCCGCTGGCTCACCGAGTAGGCGATCACCCCGGCGATGCCCGCCGCCGTGATCAGGATGGCGAGCAGGGCGAAGGCCCCGAGCAGGAGCGCGGTGAGCCGGGGCGAGGCCAGATTGTCGGCCCGCACCTGTTCCAGCGTGCGGACTTCGGTGACGGGCTGTTGCGGATCGATCTCCTTCACCGCGGCCCGGATGGCGCGCTCCAGGTCCTGGGCCCTGCCCCGGCTGCGCACGATCAGCCGCACGTCGCGGAAGGGGGCAAAGGCGTAGGGGGCGTAGATCTCGTCGCCCGGTTCCCGCTCCAGCCCGTGCTGCTTCACGTCCGCCACCACCCCCACGATCTGCACCCAGTGCTCGCCGTCCACGGTGACCCGCCTGCCCACCACGTCGCCAGCGCCGAAGAAATGGCGGGCGAAGGACTGGTTGACGATCGCCACCTGGGGGCCCGGCGCCCGGTCCATGGAGGTGAAGGCGCGCCCGGCCAAGAGCGGAATGCCCATCGTCTGGAAGTAGTCGGGGCTGGCGGTCTCCAGATTCGCCCGCAGCCGCGGGCCGTCGGAGACCGGGGCGCCCTCGATGCGGAACTCCACCCCGTTGGGGCTGGTGTCGTTGAGCGGCACCGACCCGGTCAAAGCGGCGGAGAGCACGAAGGGCTCGGCGCGCAGCCGATCCAACAGCTTCTCCCCGAAGGGCAGGATCTGCTCGTTGGTGCGGTAGCGCGTCCAGTTGAGGTCCACCCGGGCGGTGAGGGCGTCCTCCACGTCGAACCCGGCGTCCACCGACTGGAGGTTGAGCAGGCTGCGGAGCATCAGCCCGGCGCCGATCAGCAGCGAGAAGGAGACCGCCACCTGGGCCACGATCAGCGCGCTCCGCGCCCGCAGCCGGCTGCGGTGGGCGGTGGCGCCCGCTCCCTCCTTGAGATCGGCGGCGAGGTTGGCGCGCGCGGGGAGCGCGGGCAGGCACCCGAGCAGCGCTCCGGTGAAGAGCGAGAGGCCAAAGGCGAAGAGCAGCACGCGCAGGTCCAGCCTTATCTCCGAGGCCCGGGTGGTGAACCGGGCCGCGAACGCCGCAAGCGCTTCCAGGCCCCAGGCCGCCACCACGACCCCCAGGGCGCCCCCCACCAGGGCGAGGATGAGGTTCTCGGTGAGCAGAAGCTGCAAGAGGCGCAGGCGGGTGGCCCCCAGCGCGGTGCGCACCGCCATCTCCCGCTCGCGGCGGATGAGCCGGGCCATGGTGAGGTTCGCCACGTTGGCGCAGACGATCACCAGAAGGAACAGGGTCGTGGCCAGCAACACGATGAGCGTTGGACGGGCGCTGCGGGTCAGCTCATCCCGGAGCGCCGCCGCCGTGGTGGTGTAGCCGTCGCCCTTCGGGTAGGCGTCGGGATGAGCGCCGTGCAGCCGCTCCGCCACCTGGGCCAGGTCCTTCTGCGCCGCGGCCAGCGTCGACCCCGGCCGGAGGCGGCCGAAGACGGTCAGGCCGCGGGCGGTCCGGTCCTGCGACCAGTGGGGTCCGTTGCGGAAGGGGCAGGCGACGGTGGGCATGAAGACGTCGTTCACCCCCGGGTACTGGGGCATGGGCGCGAGCACGCCCACCACCTCGTGCACCCGGTCGTTCATGGTGAAGGTCTTGCCCACGATGCCCGGGTCGCCGCGGTAGGCGCGCTGCCAGTACTCGTAGCTGAGGAGCAGCACGGGAGCGGCACCCTGCACGTCGTCCTGGGGAAGGAAGGTCCGCCCCAGCAGCGGCCGCACTCCGAAGGCATCGAAGAAGTTCGCCGAGACCACGGCGGTCGAGACGCGCTGCGCCTCCGCCCCGCCCAGCAGGGTGAACTGCATCTGGTGGTACTCGACCACCGCGTCCAGCGCCTGGGACTGCTCGCGGTAGTCCTTCACCTCCGGCGGGGAGAAGCCGGCGTTGTCGATCTGCCCGCCCCGCACCGGCTGCAGGAGGTGCACCTGCCGGTCCCCGTGTGCGTAGGGCAGCGGCCGCAGGAGCACGGCGTCGATGACGCTGAAGATGGCGGTGTTCGCCCCGATGCCCAGGGCGAGGGTGAGGAGGATGGCGGCGGTGAAGCCGCGGCTGGCGAGCAGCGCCCGGAGGCCGTAGCGGGCGTCGTGCAGCACGGTGGCCAGCGCCCGCTCCCCGCGGCCCTCCCGGGCCGGCCGCTCCAGCCACTCGCCGAAGTCGCGCGGCGCCCCGCCCAGCCGCTCCTTCAGCCCGTTCCAGATCAGGTCGCCGGCGGCGCGGAAGGAGAAGCCCTTCCCGTAGACGTCCTCGCAGAGGCGGAGGAGGTCGGCACCGTGCCGCTCGCGGAAGCCCCGGGAATACGCGCGGAGGAACAGTCGCAGCATCTACTCTCCTCAAGTGGCGAGCAGCTCGCCGATCACGTCCGCCAGCAGCTTCGCCTCGGCCTGCGCCACCCGCCGGCCCAGGGGGGTGATGCGGTAGTAGGTCCGCCGCTCCTCGCCGGCCGAGGCGCGCTCGTGGACCTCGATCAGTCCGCGGTCCAGCAGCCGGTCGAGCACCCGGTAGAGGTTGCCGGGCCGGATGCGGATCCGGCCCTGCGAGCGCGCCGCCACCTCCTGCACCAGGCCATAGCCGTGCAGGGGCGCCGCGCGCAGGGCGGCGAGGACGAAGAGCTCGGCCGGCTTCAGGGGCGGTGTGCTCGGATCGAGTATGCTCATAGTGAGCATACTAGGCGCCCTGCCGGAGCACAGTCAACGGCCTGCGGGAAAAGTGCGGATCGGCGGGCGCTCCGGCACACTGTCCTCATGCGGGCCCTTCCCGCCCTGGCCGTCCTGGCCCTGTGCGCCTGCTCCGGCGCGCGCAGCTCGCCCGACCGCCCGCGGCCCTGCGATGCGCTTCCTCTTTTGGGCCGGGCCGAGCCTGCCGCCCTCGCCAGCGACGCCGCGGGGGGCGTTGCGCTGGTGGGCAATGCCCCCTTCGCGCCGCTCCGCGCGGGGAATGCCGTCGCCAGCCAGCCCGGGGGATTCGCGCTGCGCACCGACCCGGAGGGCGGCGTGGTCTTCCTCCACGGCTTCGGCGCGGCGCGCCCGCTGGCCGCGGCGCTCTTGCCGGACGGATCCACGGTGGCCGTGGGCGCCGCGGGCAGGCGCTGCTTCGCGGCCCGGCTCGACGCCCAGGGCCGAGAGCTGTGGAGCTCCAGACTCCTGGGCGAAGGCGAATCGATCTGCCGGGCGGTCACATTCGACGAGCGGACCTCGGAGATCTTTGCCGCGGGCGACTTCGCGGGCGTGGTGGGGAACGTGCGATCGGCCG
>DATKAG010000361.1:0-2419 GCA_035498355.1 Myxococcales bacterium
CCTGGAAGATCTTGTCCCCCTTCAGCGCGTAGTAGGTGGCGGTGAAGCTGCCGCCGGAGACCGCGGAGATCACGTCCACCTCGTCGAGCAGGCGCCGGCGGGTTCCGCCCAGGGTCACCTCGGTGCGGGCCAGCTCTTCCAACACGCCGTAGGAGAGAGCGGCGGCCCTCGTCCCGCCGCCGGAGAAGGCCAGGAAGAGGAGGAGATCGTCCGACTGCTTCGGGCGGCGGACGTTCTCCAGCCGGTACCCGGCCCGCAGGTCCTGGCGGGCGAGGGGCGCGTTCTCCGGCCAGTGCGCGCAGGCGGCGAGGAGGGCCGCGGCGGCGATACAGGCGAGAGTCCTGGCCCTCATCAGAATCCCCACTGCACGCCGATGCCTGGCCCGATGGCCCACTGGTTGTCCTGTCCTTGCCGCGCCGGCGGATACCAGTTGAAGGTCGCCTGGAGCCGGATCCTCTCCAGCACGGTGGCGGACACGCCTCCCTGGATCATGGGGCGGGAGCAGCCTCCGATCGCGTTCGATCCCGGGTTCGAGCAGGTGCCGAAGCCGCCGCCGTCGTTGGTGGAGAAGAGCCACCCGCCGCGCAAGAGCAAGCTGGGCTGGAGCCGGGTGCTCGACCACCAGGAAGGCAGGTATTCCGCGCCGAGCATGACGCCGATGCCGAAGTTGCCGCTTTCCGACGACAGCAGCTGCTCGGTGCCTACGAACTGGAGCACCGCATGGAAGCGGACGGGCGAGACGAAGACGCCACCCGTCTCGAACCCCTTGCTGATTCCCACCTCCGGATCCCGGCCGTACATGGCCCAGAGGGTGAAGCGGGGAGGCACGTAGGTCACCTGGTCGGCGACCATCTTCACCATCGTGCTCACCATCAGCCCCTGGCCGCTGGGCTGCGTGCTGGCGACGGAGTCGCCGATCTCCAGGAAGCGAGCCCGCAGGACCGCGGGCGCCTTCAGCGCCTCGTCCCGCTTGAGGCCGAGGTCCTTGAACCAGAAGCCGTGCGCGGCCAACAGGCGCATGGAATAACCGGTGTCGTTCTCGTCGGCGCCCATCTGCCAGGTCGTTCCCGGGAGAGGTTCGACGAAGGGAACCGGCATCACCGGCTCGCCCAGCCTCGCCCGGCGGCAGAGCGGGTCGCCGTCGTAGGTGGTGGCATCCTTGAGCGCGGCGCAGCTGTTCCAGAGCTTCTCCAGGGCGGTCTGGAAGACGATGCGGAAATCGCGCAGGTCCTCGCCCTGGCACGCCTCCTGCGCGCCGGGCAAGGCGTCCATCACCGCGTGGATGCAGCGATACCGCTGCCAGCCGCCGGCCGCCTTCTGCGACGCGGGAGTGTCTTCCGGGTACTTCGGCTCCGCTCCGCCCGCGCGCTTCAGCCGCACCGCCAGGCGGGCCTCCGTGGCTCGCCGCGCGTCATACATTCCCAGCGCGAAATCGAAGCGGCGCAGCTCGCTCTCCACGAAGCCGAAGAAGGCCCCCAGGGGAGCGCTGGCGGCCGGGAGATGGCGCTCGGGGATGAGGAGCTGCTCGAAGACCTCCGGGGTATCGTCGTGGACGTAGAGCAGGTTCTTCGCCCGGGCGGTGGAGAGGAAGGACAAGCCGACCTGCAAGGTGACGCCGAGCAGGGTCTGGATCTCCTTCTGGCTCGGCTCTTCCACCGTCTCGGGGAAGGTGCGCGCCTCGGTGGACACGTAGCCGACCACCAGCGACTTCGGCAGGCGGCGGGCGGAGAGGTCGGGGGTGTCGAGCCACTTCGCTCCCAGGACCGCGTCCTCGCGCAGCCCCGCGGCGGCCGCCCGGGTGGCCAGCCTCACCGGGGTGTTGTCGAAGACGCCCCCGTCCACGAACAGATCGGAATGCGCCTGCTCGACGGGGCATTTCGCCCCATCCCCTCCTTTGACCACGCAGTGCCGGACCGCTTGCGGAGGGAAGGCGCCGGGAAAAGCGGTCGACGCGTAGAGCGCGTCCACCAGCCCCTCGAAGATCACCTCGCCGTCCTTCTCCGGCAACAGCGCCTGCTCACCCTCCCACTTGGGGTCGACGTAGTTCGTCAGCCGCGGCGGCTTTCCGGTTCCCCGTCCCTGGATGCGCACCACGAAGTGCTCCTCGACGCGCGGGAGCTGCAGCCGGTCTCCCTCGGTGGTGACCATGCGCGGGACGAGGCGGGTCACCGACAGCCCGAAGACGGCGTCGCAGGAGGTGGGCAGCCCCGCGTGCCACGCCTGGACGATGAGCTGGACGGGGGCCTCGAAGGCGGCCCGGGAGAACGCGGCGGTCTTCTCCGCCTGCCCCTTGACGTGCAGCTTCTCCAGGCCGAGCGGGATCCAGGCGTTCCAGAAGAGGCTGGCGGTGGGATCGGGCACCGCCGCCCCGCAGGACTGGAGGATGGTCATGAACCCGTTCACCGATCCCGCCGACGCG
>DATKAG010000362.1:0-2553 GCA_035498355.1 Myxococcales bacterium
GCTGGACCTTCACCGGCTACGACGCCAGCGCACACGTGAGCGAGGAGACGCACGACCCTTCGCGCAACGCGCCCTGGGGAATGGTGCTGGCGGTAGGGGTGAGCGGGATCGCCGGCTACGCCATGCTGATCGCCGTCACCCTGGGCATCAGCGATCTGCCGGCGGCCCTGGCCGCCGACAACCCCTTCATCTTCGCGCTCCGCAGCGCCCTGGGCGCCGGCCTGGGAAACGCCCTGGTCTGCGTGGCCATGGCCGCGATGTGGTTCTGCGGCCTCTCCAGCGTCACCTCCAACTCCCGCATGCTCTTCGCCTTCGCCCGCGACGGCGGGCTGCCTTTCGCCGGCCATCTCAAGCGCGTCTCCCCCCGCTTCCGCAGCCCCCAGGTGGCGGTCTGGACCTCCGCCGCCATGGCCCTGCTGGTGGCGCTCTGGGCGGACGCCTACTCCGCCATGGTGGCCCTCTCCACCATCGCCCTCTACGCCAGCTACGGGATGCCCATCTGGTTCGGGCTCCGCTCCCCGACCCGCGCGCGGGGCCCCTGGACGCTGGGGCGTCGCTCGCGGGCCGTCAACCTCCTGGCCCTCCTCTGGATCTGCCTCTGCATGGTCCTCTTCGTCCTCCCGCCCAACCAGCTCGCCGGATACACCTTTGCCGGCTGCCTCCTCGCCCTGGCCCTCTACTGGCGCCTGTGGATGCGCGCCCGCTTCCGGGGCCCGCCGCGGCTTCCCATGGTATGAGGCGCGACCCGTGCGAAAGCTCCTCCCCGGCATCGCCCTGTGCGTCGCCCTCGCGCTCTTCGCCGATCGCCTCGCCACCCTCCCCGTCCTCAAGGTCTTCGGGCCGCTCACGCTCGCCCTGATCTTCGGCATCGCCCTGCGCGCCCTGGCCGGCCCGCTCCCCTGGAGCGATCCGGGCTCGAAGCTCTGCGCCCGCCCCGTCCTGCGCATCGGCGTGTTCCTCATGGGGGCGCGTCTGGACTTCGCCCTGGTGGCCAAGGTGGGCAGCCGGGTGCTGCTCCTCGACCTCCTGCTCATCTGCGTGGGAGTGGTGGGGATCGCCTGGCTGGCCCGCGCCTTCGCCGTGCCGGCCAAGCTCGCCACCCTGCTGGCGGTGGGCACGTCGATCTGCGGGGCCAGCGCGGTGGTGGCGGCGGGAGCGGTCACCCGCGCCGAGGAGGACGACGTCACCCTGGCGGTGGCGCTCTGCGGAATCCTCGGGACCGCCGGCGTCCTCTTCTACGTCCTCCTCGGTCCCTCGCTGCCGCTCAGCCTGACCCAGCTTGCCATCCTCTGCGGGTCCACGCTGCACGAGGTGGCGCAGGTGATCGCCGCCGCCTTCACCTGGGGCAACGCCAGCGGCGATCTGGGGACGCTGGTGAAGCTGGTGCGGGTGGTGCTGCTCGCCCCCGCGCTGCTGGCCCTGGGCATCGCCACCCGGGGCCACGGCGTGCGCTACAGCTTCAAGGAGCCGCCCGTGCCCTGGTTCGTGATCGGGTTTCTCGCCCTGGGGATCGCCGGCTCGCTCGGCGGGTTCCCGGGCAACAACCGCGCCATCCTCACCGCCGCCAGCATCTTCCTCATGACCTGCGCCATGGCTGCCATGGGCCTGCACACGCCGCTGGGGATGATCCGGCGGGCGGGAGCCCGGGTGCTGTACGCTGGACTCGCCGCTTTCGGCTGCATGGCGCTGCTCTCGTTCCTCCTCATCCGCGCGCTGAGAATCAGCTGACGATGAACCCGACAGGTCCGGGAATCCGGGTTACAATCCTGTCGTTTCCACCCCCCAGGAGGCCTCCCCGATGACAGTACCCGCCGCTCCCCGGCCCCACGTCGACATCGAGCATGCCGTCGTGCGCTTCGCAGGGGACTCTGGCGACGGCATGCAGCTCACCGGCACCGAGTTCACCCGGGAAGCCGCGCTGCACGGCAACGATCTCGCCACCTTCCCCGACTACCCGGCCGAGATCCGGGCGCCCGCGGGCACGCCCGCCGGCATCTCCGGATACCAGATCCAGTTCGCGGCCCACGAGGTGTTCTCGGCCGGCGACCAGCCGGACACGCTGGTCGCGATGAATCCCGCGGCCCTCAAGGTCCACCTGCCCGACTTGAAGCGGGGCGGCCTGTTGATCGTCAACGAGGCCTCTTTCAAGCAGGGCGACCTGGACAAGGCGGGCTGGAAGTCCAACCCACTGCTCGACGGCACCCTGGACAACTACCGGGTGATCAAGGTCGACTTCGAGCACCTGGTGGGCAAGGCGGTGGACGGCGCGGGCGTGTCGGCCAAGGACGCGGGCCGCTGCAAGAACTTCTACGCCCTGGGCCTGGTGTTCTGGATCTACTCCCGCGACACCGAGCGGGAGGAGCAGGCCATCCGCGAGCGCTTCAAGAAGACCCCGCCCCTGGCGGAGGCGAACGTCCGCGCCTTCAAGGCGGGCTTCAACTACGGCGAGACCATCGAGGCCCTGGACGCGCCCTACGCCATCCAGCCGGCGCGCCTCAAGCCGGGCAAGTACCGCAACGTCACCGGCAACAGTGCCCTGGCCCTGGGGCTGAT
>DATKAG010000363.1:0-3025 GCA_035498355.1 Myxococcales bacterium
CTCGGTGAGCATCCGGGAGGTGCTCACGTGCGCCTCGGCCATCTTCCGCTCGGAATCGGCCAGGGAGATGAGCTGGTTCAGATACTGGAGCTTCAGGTCCGAGGCCTTGATCCGGTCCTGGATGCCGGCGATCTCCTGCTCCACGTCGGCCATCTGCTCCTTGCTCGCGTACTGCTTCTTCAGGAGGTCCCGCTCCGCCAGCGCCCGCTTCAGCTCGGCGTCGGCGACTGTCCGCTCGGTCTTGCCCACCTCCAGCCGCGCCTTGGCGTCGGCCTCGTTGGCCTGGGCCCGGGCGAGATCGTCGCGGGCGCGCCCCTCGTCGATCCGCGCCTCGTCCACCGGCTCCATCTGCGATTCGTTGAGCTTCGCCAGCCCCGAATCGTCGAGCTTCGCTGCCGGCTTCTGGGAAGAGCACGCAGCGGCGACGAGCGCGCTGCCCACGATGATCATCAGTCTGCGCATTTGATTGCCCTCGGTCTGCGAAGAACAACGTAGTTCCTGCGGCGCAATCGGGCATCGGCTATGCTGCCGCCCCCAATGGCCATCCTCGTCGCCGTCGTGGGCCTCGGCCTGCTCATCGCCGCCCACGAGGCGGGCCACCTGGCGCTGGCCCGGCTGATGGGCATGCGGGTGGAGACGTACTCCCTGGGTTTCGGTCCCAAAATCGCGGGCTTCCGCAGCGGGGAGACGGAGTACCGGCTCAGCGCCCTCCCGCTCGGCGGGTACTGCAAGATCGCCGGGTTCACCCCCGACGACCCGGCCGCGCAGGACCCGGCGGATCCGGGTTCCTACGTGAACAAGCCCGCCTGGAAGCGCTTTCTGGTCATCGCCGCGGGCCCCGGGGTGAACTACTTCGTCGCCTTCCTGATCATCGCCGCCCTCTACCTCACCAGCGGGTTTCTCGACCTGGGAACCACCCGCATCGAGGTGGTTCCGGGCGGTCCGGCCGCCGCCGGGGGCCTGCAGACCGGGGACCAGGTAGTGGCCGTGGACGGGGTGCCGGTGGAGTCGTTCGAGCGCTTCCGCGCCGAATTGCAGAAACCCGACGCTCCGGCGGCCCGGCAGGTGGAAGTGCTGCGCTCGGGCAAGCGCCAGGCGTTCACCCTCCACCCGCTGAACGGGACCATCTCGGTGAGGCCGGACCGGATGCCGCTGCGGCTGCCCTTCGCCCAGGCGGTGCCGCGGGCGGTGCGCGACGTCTGGGCGCTGAACGCCCTCACCCTGGGGGCGCTCTGGGACGCCCTGCGCGGCAAGGGCACCGCCTCGCTGGCGGGCCCCATCGCCATCGTCCGGCAGGCGAGCGCGGAGGTGAAGCGGGGCGTGGCCGACTTCGCCGGGATCCTGGCGAACATCTCGGTGGGGCTGGCCCTCTTCAACTTCCTGCCCGTGCCGGCGCTGGACGGCGGGAGGCTGGTCTTCCTCGGCTACGAGCTGGTCACCCGCCGCAAGGTCAACCACCGCATCGAATCGGTGGTGCACGTGGTGGGCCTCCTGCTCCTGCTCGGGCTGCTGGTGGCGGTGGTGGTGTTCGGCGACCTGCAGCTGGGGAAGCGGCTCTTCGGGGGATGAAAGTCCCCACCCCGTGGTAGAGAGCGGCCATGGCGAAGACGCGCAAGACGCTGGGGCGGCGGGCGAAGACCGCGCCGCCGCCGAAGAAGGAGGCGCGCCTGCAGCTGGCGGAGCCCGAGCGGGACCTCATCCGCCGGCTCTCGGAGCGCACCGGGCTGGAGCCGCGGGTGGTGCTCGAGCGCGCGCTCACCGCCTATGCAGCCGCGGCGGCCCCCGGGATGCCGCTGCACGCCCAGCCCTTGAGCAAGGCCCGCAGGGGCGCGAAGGACCAGAAGCTCTTCCTCTCCGTGGACGGCAAGCCGGAGATCGAGATCGACAAGGCGGAGTTCATCCTGGGGAGCGGGCCGGAGGTGGATCTGCGCCTGGATCTGCCCCTCATCTCGCCCCGCCACGCCCGCATCCTCTGGAAGGGGGGACGCCCTGTTTTCGAGGACTTGCGGTCGGCGCGCGGCTCGTACCGGCTGGGGCAGCCGGTGGACGTGCGGGCCATCGAGACAGGCGACGAGATCGACCTGGGCGGCTTCCTCCCCATCCGCTTCCGGCTCGCGGAGGGCGGGGTCTAACTTTTCACCCCCTCCCGGGTCTGCAAGAGGAAGATGGACCACGTCGCCCACAGGCTCCAGGCGCTCCTCTCCCAGACCCTTTCCCCGAAGGAAAGGGAGGAGGCGGAAGCCCACCTGGCCTCCTGCGCCGGGTGCCGGGATGAGCGCGACCTGCTCCTCGAGGCGCACCTGTCGATCGCGCCCCTGCCGGTGCGGGAGCCGCGCTCGGGATTTGCCGCCTCCGTCGCCCTGGCCGCGCGCGATCGCCGGGCAGACCCCTTCCGCCGCTGGATCCGCTGGGCCCTGGGCGGAGTCGCGGCGGCGGGTATCGCCGCGGTGGCGGCGGTGGCGCTGCTCCCCGGCAACGGCCTGTCGGGCCGGAGCGACGACGTGCAGGTGGCCCAGCGCCTGGAGCTGTTCGAGAACCTCGACGTCCTGCAGCACCAGGAGGCGCTGGAGGACATGGACGTGGTCTCGGTCCTGCACACGCTGGAGGCCCGGCCGTGAGCCGGGCGCTGCTCGCTGCCGCCCTCCTGTTCTCCGCCCTGCCCGTGAAGGCCGAGCAGGACGCGGCGGAGCGCTTCCGCAGCCTGCCAGCGGAGAAGCAGGAGGAGCTGCGGCAGAAGTATCGCGAGCTCCAGTCGCTGCCCCCCGAGGAACGCGCCGCCCTGCGCGCCAATCTCGAGCGCCTGCAGGCGATGCCCGAGGCCGACCGGGCGGCGGTGCTGCAGAACTACCGGCGCTTCCAGCAGATGTCGCCCGAGGAGCGGCAGCAGATCCTCCAGCGCTGGCAGGAGTTCCGCAAGCTCCCGCCGGAGAAGCGGGCGGAGCTGCGCAAGCAGCTGCGCAAGGTGATGGAGACCGACCCGGCGGAGCGCAAGCAGCTGCTCGACAACATGGACCGCTGGGAGCGG
>DATKAG010000364.1:0-8808 GCA_035498355.1 Myxococcales bacterium
CGACCAGCACGTCGAACGTCGCCCCCGTCTGGTTGCTCGCCAGGCCGAGCGGCGCGAGGAACGCATACACCTTGTCCACCTCGGGACCGAGCGGGTCGCTCACCGAGCCGTACGCGATGTCCTTGCCGGAGGCCCACGCCGAGATGTGGACGCCGAGGATCACGTTGCTCGCGCCCACCGCCTGGCGGATGGCGAGGAACGCCATGCCCCAGCCGGCCACGGTATCCGGCAGCCCCGCCAGCTCGGGCATGCCGGTGGCGGCGACCGCCGCGTAGGCGTTGGGGTTGTTGCCCGACTGCTGCTCGAGGAAGCCGAAGCCGTCCGCCTCGAGCAGCACGTACACCGGCTTGCCGAAGTCGCGGGCGCGCTGCATGAGGATCTTGAAGTCGCCGAAGTACCCCTTCATGGTGGTGGCGTTCTGCGCCTTGGCGAGGAACTGCCCCTCGGCGCCTCCGGCCTCGCCGTTCATCTGGTAGTACTGGACGGCGGGGATGAAGCCGCTCGCGTCGCACTCGCGCAGGTAGCCCAGGCCCCACGACCCGTCGTAGGCGCCGTAGCCCCAGTTGTTCACCCATCCCTTGACGAAGTAGCGGTAGCGCACGTCCCAGGGGACGCCGCTCGACTTCATCCAGGTTCCACCCGTGTCCTCGAAGAGGCCCACGGTCAGGCGCTGGGGGAGACCTGGCGGAATGCTTCCGGCGGCCGCCGCGGTGAGGTCGGCGGCGCCGTCGTTCGAGACGGGAACGCCCGGGTCCGACGGCGCGCAAGCGAAGATGGCCAGCGCGGCGATCGCAGCCGGGATCAGGCGTGCGGTGCTTCTCATCTCGATTCTCCTCTGGCGCCGGCGCGCCGCGCATGTCCGCGGGGCGCCGGTCGCTCGGCTGAACGGTTCGTGATGTCGCGGTGGCCGCGATGATGCCCGCGGGCGACACCGGCCGCATCCCAAATTTTCGCCTGCCTGCGCGTCCGGGGGTTACAGTTGCGGTGAAGCGACTACCTGCGCCTCCGCTGTAGGCGTAGGCGCGCCGCGCTCCAGTTCGGCGAGGCGCCGGCGGCGCGGTTCCGCGGTGATCAGGTGGCCGAAGGAGACCGCCACCGCGACGGCGAAGCAGATCAGCCAAAGCGTCCGGGACCCGAACCTCTGCATCGCCTCGCCCGCGCCGAGCGGAGCGAGGGTGAAGGCGATGCCCCAGCACATCGAGAACGCCCCTTGGTAGCGGCCGCGCAGCGCAGGCGGCGAGAGATTCGCCACCAGGGTGGAGGCCACCGGGAACCCGATCACCTCGCCCACCGTCCAGAGCGCGGTGCCCACGCCATAGACGGCGAGGCTTCCACCGATGGAGTTGACGCCGTACCCGAGGCCGAAGAGCGCCGCCGAGAGCGAGAGCAGCAGGGCGGCGTCCACCCGGCCCAGGCGCGGCGAGATCAGCGGCTGCAAGAGCACCACGCCCGCGCAGTTCAGCGCCATCAGGAAGGCGTACGCCGACGGTCCCAGGCCGTGGGCGGACATGTCGAGCGGCAGGGCGAGCTGCCACTGGACGAAGACCGACAGGGCAGCGAGGTGGAGGACGAGGAAGGAGAGAAAGGGCCGGTCGCCGGCCACCTTCAGGAGGCCGCGGAGAGCGGGCTCATGGACCAGGCCCGCCGGCCGCGTCTCCGGGACGCGGAAGAAGACGATGGCCGCCGCGGCGATCGACGTGCCGGCATCGGCGAGGAAGAGGGCGATGAAGCTTCGCTCCGCGACCAACCCGCCGATCACCAGCCCGACCGAGAGCGCGAGATTGACGGCCCAGTAGACCAGACCGTAGGCGCGGGCCCTGTCCGCGGGAGGAACGACGTCGGCGACGGCGGCGCTCATCGCCGGCCGGTACATGTCGCCGGTGGCCGCACAGAGGAAAGTGAAGAAGGCCAGGAGCGCCGGGGCGCGCGCAAAGGCGAGCGCGCCCACGGAGCCCGCGCCGCAGAGCAGGCCGGCGATCATCGTCGCCCGCCGCCCGATCCGATCGGCGAGCAGGCCACCCAGCGGGCCGGCGATGGTGAAGCCGATGCCGTACAGGGCGAGGATCCTTCCGGCTTCCGCCGGCCGAAGCCCCCGGTCGCGCACCAGGTAGAGGGAGAGGAAGGCGATGACGAAGCTCGCCAGGCGGTTGACGATCAGCCCCCACCACATCGTCCAGAAGACGCCCGGGAGCCCTCCGGTCGCGGCGGCGAATCTGCGGGCGATGGCCTGCATGGAGGATTGGTGCGTCCTGCTGGAATCGAACCAGCGACCCCCACCGTGTCAAGGTGGTGTTCTACCGCTGAACTAAGGACGCATCGACGGACGGTTTGTCTAGGGCTTTCACCGCACGCGGTCAAGCGGAAGCCGGGCCGGACTGCGGGGGGCGGCGCATCAGGTGGATGAAGATCACCAGGTACTGCGCCCAGGAGACGAAGATGCACTGCGCGGAGACCAGGGCCAGGGCGATCACCGCCGGGCCCGGGGAAACGCCGCGGGCCCCCTGGACGAGCGCGAGGATCATGGTGGCCGCCAGGCAGGCGGTGGCGTACTTGCCGAAGCGGGTGGGGCGGATCTCGTAGGCGCGGCCGGTGCGAGTGAGGATGGCGACGGCGGCGAAGATGCAGACTTCGCGGAAGATCAGCAGCCAGAAGAGCCAGCGGGGAAGCCGGCGCGACCAGCAGAGCAGCACCAGGGCGGTGAGGCTGATCAGCTTGTCCGCCACCGGGTCGAGGATGGCCCCCAGGGCGGTGAACTGCTTGAGCAGGCGGGCCGCGATCCCGTCCAGCACGTCGGTGATCATCGCTCCTACGAACACGGCCAGCGCCGCCCCCAGCCGTCCCTGGAGGAAGAGGGCGACGAACACCGGAATGGCCAGGAGGCGCAGGCTGGTGAGGAAGTTGGGGACGTTCACTTGGGCGCGGCATCGCGCTCCTGGTTCCAGCGCACGAAGGGGGCGTCCTGCTCCGCGTCCGGGGAGAAGGGCTCGGGCTCGCCGGGCGTGCCGTCGGCCGCGACCAGGATCTGCATCTGCCGGCCCACCACCTTCTCCCACTGCTCCCGGGTCACCTCCTGCGGTCCGGGCACCTCCCGCCGCCCGCCTCCCTGCGGCGGCGGCGCGCCCTTCCCCACCGCCACCTGGCCGTCGTAGACGCGGACCAGGACGCTCTTGTCCGCGTTGGCGTCCACCCGGAAGGTGGTCCCGCGCACGCCCGCCACCGCGTTCTCCGTCTCCACCTGGAACTTCTGCTCGCCCTGCAGCACGGAGGTGACCTTCGCCCAGAGCTTGCCGAAGAAGAGCCGGGCGCTGAGGCGGCGGGGAGCGGCGCCGGTGAAGTGCGCCTCCACCAGCGTCAGCCTGGCGGAAGGCCCCAGGCGGAGGACCGACCCGTCGGCGAAGCGGATCTCCAGTCGCGAGGCGGCCCGGGTCTCCACCGTGTCGCCTTCGGACAGCGCGCTCCCCACCCGCAGCGCGCCGCCGGAGGCCCCGGCGCGGGACCTCTGCGCCGTTCCTTCCAGGGCGGAGACCTGCGCGCTGCGCGCCTGGGCGCGGGCCGGCGCTGCAGCCAGGGCGGCGAGGAGGAAGGCGGCTCCGCACCCCGAGAGCGTCATGTCGTGCCTTTCACTGTCCGAGCTCGAGATCGACCGTGTTCGCCGTCAGGCCCACCACCTTGACGGAGAACTTCCCCAGCTTCTTCGACTCCACCTCCTGGGCGAACTCCTCGGCGCTGCCCAGCAGGGTCACGTCCAGCTCCTGCGTCCCCTGCGCGTAGCTGCGCTGGGAGACGCTGCGCACCCCGCGCACCTTGCTGGCGAGGGCCGCGCGGAAATCGGAAGCGGTGCCATAGGAGGGCACGTTGCGCACCCGCACGTGGATGTCGTTGCCGGCCGACACGTCGGCGCTCCAGCGGGCGGCGATCTTCTGCGCCATCTGCTGGGCGAAGGCGCGCGAGGCCTTGCGGATGGCCTCCTTGCCGCAGGTCAGATCGTCGAGCTGGGCGGCGGCCTGGGTGGTCTCGGCGGTGCCGAGGATGTCGCCGTTGTCGGTGTTCACAGCCCGCCCGGAGAGGGTGGCGGCGCAGGAGCGCCAGCCCGGGCCCAGGTCCTTCATCTCCCCGCGGGAGGTGGCCAGGGCCTGGCCGTAGACGATCACCTCCGCCCCGGTGAGCGACTTCAGCTTGCGCGCCTGGGCCGAGGTGATCTCGCCGGCGACGCCTCCGGCCTGCACCGTCTTCTCGGCGGCGATGTCCGGATCGACGAGCTGGCCGAAGCCCCCGCCCTTGAGCGCGTCGATCACCGTGGTCTCGGCGATGCGCAGATCGGCGGAGACCAGCGCCTTCTCCCCGCGCATCCAGGCGGCGCGCGGGGCGGACATCCCGATGTTCTGCTCGGCGATCAACACCATGGTGCGGGGCATCCCCTTGCGCGCCATCAAGAGCCCCATCGCTTCCAGGTCCTTGTCCAGCTCGGTCGTGCCCACGTAAGCGCGCACCTGGACCTGCACGACATCTCCGTCCATGCCCTCCTTGAGAATCTCGTAACGCTTGACGAAGCCCTGGGCGTGGGTGAGGACGCGGTCCATCTTCAGCTGGAAGTCCTTGGTCTCGGTGGCCCCGGAGACGCGCGCGCCGGCCGCCATCTCCACCGCCCGGCGCAGGGCGTCGTCGATCGCCTTCTGCCGCGCCGCTGGCTTGTCGCCCCCCAGCACCGCCGCCTCCCCCTTCGCCTCCTGCGCCAGCACGTCGCCCTGGGCGGCTTGCGCCGGCGGACCTCCCGCGCTCTTCAGGGGAGCGACCCCGGCCGGGACGCGCACCGCCCCGGCCAGCTCCGGGGGAAGCTCGTCGAGCGGCACCTCGATGTCCAGGGAGACCCCGCCGTCGGAGTAATAATGCGTCTTCACCGGCTTCACGCCCTTGAGCGTCCCCTCCACCCGGCCGGCCAGCGCCGCATCGTTCTGCAACAGGCCCGCCACCGTGCCGCCCGAGCGGAGTTGCATCCCCTTGAGCGACTCCAGGGCGTTCCGATAGGCGTCGAGCTTCGCCGCCCGCTCGGCCCCGATGCGCGCCGCCGACACCGAGGGCGCGGCCAGGTCGGGGGCCCCTTGCCCGTGGCCCACCAGCACGCGCCGGTTCCAGTCGATCTCGCCCTTCTCCTGGGCCAGAACCTCGGCCGCGGTCAGGGCGGCGATGAGAGCGATGCGAATCAAGTCGGCCCTCCCGGTTGAACGGGGCCGAGTATGACACGCTCAGCCTCGCGCTGCCTTCCTCGTCCGCGCCACCAGCGCCTCCACCGTCTGGCCGATCCGCTGGCTGAGGATCAGCATCTCGCCCACGTCGGTGGGCGCCTGCTGCCGGTGCCCGTTGTCCAGGTAGAGCATGTGCGAGACGCGCCCCCGGTGGAGGATGGGGAAGATCAGCGCGCTGAGCGGGACCTTCTTTCCCAGGGTGGCGAGGAAGCGGATGTTGGCCGGCGTCTTCTTCAAGGGGCCCATGTAGTGGCTGCGGGTCTTCACCACCAGCGAGAAGGCCGACTCGGTGGCCAGCGGCATCGCCACCTGGCTGGCTTGCTCGGTGCCTTCGCCCAGCCCGTCCCAGCCCAGCGCCACCCCTCCCTGGACCTGGAGGAGCAGCGCGCGCACCGCCTTGCTGCGCGAGGCCCGGAGCACGATGTGCGCGATGGCGTTGCGGTCGGAGACGCCGTCCAGCGCCCGCAGCGCCTGCTGGAAGTCGAGCGGGGTCTCATCGCGCCGGGGCGGAGGAGGAGTGGCGGGAACGTCGTCCCAGCTCACCTTTCGCAGCGGCGGCCCGGGCGGGAGCGGCTCGGCCTCGGCCACCGCCTCGTTCACCGCCTCACCCACGATGGCCTCGGGCGGAAGCTCCTCGAGGATGGCATCGTCGGGGAGCACCTCCAGGATCTCCACGTCGTCGTCCGGAGGCGGAGGAGGCGGGGGCCTGCTCCGGGGCGGAGCCGGCTTCGCCGCCTGCTTCTTCTTCGGCTGCTCGGCGCCCACCTCGATGGGCCCCGTCTTCCCCCGCACCACCTGGTTGTAGATGGCGTTGAAGGCCGCCTCGTCCATCAGCTCCTGCGCGGGCCGGGCGCTCGCAGCCTGCTTGCCCTTCCTCTTGCGCCGCCCTTCCTCCGGAACGACGCCGAAGTCCAGCGCCCGCATCTGCCGGGTGGCCTGGTAGTGCGCGCGCAGGAGCTGGAAGATGCGGAACTCGGGGGCGATCACCGGCACGCAGGTGCGGCCCGCCTTGTAGGAGATGCGGTCCAGCTCGTCGACCTTGATGTCGCAGCAGAGGATCTTCAGCCGGCGCTTCTCCAGCTTCCAGGGGACGATCTCCTGGCGGTCGGCCAGGTGCCGGGGGACGACGGAGACCAGGGCCGGATCGACGGACAGCTCGCCCCAGGCCACCTCCGCCCCGAGCTGCTTGCCCAGCGCCTTGGCGAGATGTTCCTCCTCCACCAGCCGCAGCTCGACCAGGTTGGTGCCCAGGCGCCCGCCGTAGAGCACCTGCCAGTCGAGCGCTTCCTCCAGGCCCTCCCGGGTGAGGTGGCCGGCCTGGATGAGGACTTCGCCGATCTTCGCCATCGGACCCCTAGGGTACCACAACAGATATAAGGCTTTTATGCAGGTATACTGTCCAAGAAGGCAAGGGCCGCCTTCCTGTAAGTTGTCGTGCGGCGGGCAGAAAAATCCTCCCTCGGGTGTTGCAGGAACCGTGACCGCTTGCCACCCTGGAGGGCCGCAGATGATCGACCAAAACGATTGGCGCCTGCAGGGGCAGGACTGGCTGAGGGAGGAGTTGCTCCGGTTCGCGCACTACGTGCCCCAGCGCGAGGGCTCCGAGCACGACCACTGCGAATTCTGCTGGGTGCCTTTCCGCACCCGGGACGTCGCCGGCACGGCCAAGGAAGGCTACGTGACGCAGGACCGGCGCTGGATCTGCGAGGCCTGCTACGAGGACTTCAAGCTGATGTTCGACTGGGTGCTGGAAACCTGAGAAAGAGAGGGGGTCCTCACCCCACGCGCGCCAGCGAGAGGCGCCCGCGAAACCGGTCCAGCAAGAGCTCGCGCAGCCTGGCGTTTGCCGGGCCGCGCATCTCCGGATCGGCCTGCACCAGCGCGAAGGCCTCCTCCCGTGCCTCCTTGAGGATGTTCTGGTCGCGCGCCAGCTCGGCCACGGCGAAGTCGGGCAGCCCGCTCTGCCGGGTGCCGAGGAACTCGCCCGGGCCGCGCAGCTCGAGGTCCGCCTCGGCGATGCGGAACCCGTCGGTGGTCTCCTCCATCACCTTCAAGCGCTGCCGCGCCGCCGGCCCCCATTCGGCGCCCGAGGTCCCGGTGAGCAGCAGGCAGTGCGATTTCGCCGCCCCCCGGCCGACGCGGCCGCGAAGCTGGTGGAGCTGGGAGAGGCCGAAGCGCTCGGCGTGCTCGATGAGCATCACGGTGGCGTTCTCCACGTCCACCCCCACCTCGATCACGGTGGTGGCCACCAGAATCCGCGTCTCGCCCCGGCGGAAGCGCTCCATCTCCTCGTTGCGCTCGGCCGCGCTCTGCCTGCCGTGCACCAGCCCCAGGCTGACGTCGGGGAAGACCTCCACCGCCAGCCGGTCGCGCTCCCGGGTGGCCGCCTTGAGGTCGGCCAGCTTCTCGCTCTCCTCCACCAGCGGAAGCACCACGTACGCCTGCCGCCCGGCGCGCAGCTCGCGGCGGATCACCTCGTAGGCCTTTTCCCGCGCGGCGTCCTTGTAGACCTTGGTGGCGATGGGCGTCCGCCCGGGCGGCAGCTCGTCGAGCACCGAGACGTCCAGGTCGCCGTAGAGGGTGAGCGCCAGGGTGCGGGGAATGGGGGTGGCGGTCATCACCAGCACGTCGGGCCGGTGGCCCTTGGACATCAGGCGGGCCCGGGTCATCACCCCGAAGCGGTGCTGCTCGTCGATCACCACCAGGCCCAGCTTGTGGAAGGCGGTGTCCTCCTCGGCCAAGGCGTGCGTGCCCACCACGATCTGGGCGGTTCCCGAGCGCAAGAGGCGCGCGGCGTGGTCGCGCTCGCGCTGGGCCAGGCCGCCGCTCACCAGCTCCACGTGCACCCTCGCGCCGCGCAGGAGCCTGCGCAGCGAGCGGGTGTGCTGCTCGGCCAGGATCTCCGTGGGGGCCATCAGGGCGGCCTGGTAGCCGTCCTCCACCGCCAAGAGGGCCGCGCAGAGGGCCACCGCCGTCTTCCCGCTGCCCACGTCGCCCTGGAGCAGCCGGTTCATCGGCTCGGGCTTGCGCATGTCGGCCGCGATGTCCGCCACCGCGCGCTGCTGGGCGGAGGTCAGGGGCCAAGGGAGCGAGGAGGCGACCCTGGCGACGGTTTCGGGAGCCGCCCGGAAGGCAATTCCTGGCTCGACCTTCACACCCCGCCGCCGCAGCGCCAGGCCGAGCTGGACCAGGAACAGCTCCTCGAACGCCAGCCTGCGCCGGGGCTCGCCGGAAGGCAGCCCGCGCGCCAGGTCGGAGGCGAACCGGTCGGGGAAGTGCGTCTCGCGCAGCGCCTCGGGCAGGCCGAGGAGATTGCGGCGCCGCAAGAGCGGCTCGGGGAGGCCGTCCTCGACGAAGCGGAGGTACTCGTCGACCGCGCGCTTCTGGATGCGGCGCAGCGTCCGGGGCGGGATGCCCTCCACTTCCGGGTACACCGGCACCACCCGCCCGAAGGAGTCGTCGTCCCGGGGCGCGATCTCGCCGTCGGCCCCGAGCATCTCCACGTCCGGGTGGTGCATCACCTTGCCCGAGCCGCGGTAGCCTTCGCGCACCTCTCCGGAGACCA
>DATKAG010000365.1:0-10410 GCA_035498355.1 Myxococcales bacterium
GCCGACGACATCGACGACACGCACGACATCTCCATCAGCGCCGACGGCAACCGCGCCTACCTCACCCGCTGGGGCAACTACGTGCCCTTCGGGCTGCCGGGGACCAACGGCCTGGTGATCCTCGACACCAGCGACATCCAGAAGCGCGTGGCCAATCCCGCCCAGCCCAAGACCGTCGGCACCCTCTTCTGGGACGACGGCGGGGTGGCGCAGGAGACGATGCCGCTCACCTTCGGCGGCAAGCCCCATATCCTCTTCACCGACGAGACCGGGGTGAGCAAGCTGGCCGCGCCCGGCGCCGGCCGCGCCGATGCCTGCTCCAAGGGCCTGCCTCCCTTCGGCTTCGCCCGCATCCTCGACATCAGCGACGAGACCAAGCCCAAGCTGGTGGCCAAGCTGATGCTGGAGGTGAACGACCCGAAGAACTGCGTCACCGCCAACGCCGACTTCCCCGCCGACATCGCCGACCTCGACTACTACGGGTACTCGTCGCACTACTGCACGCCCGACACCCAGACCGATCCGAAGATCCTCGCCTGCGGCTACTGGGGCGCGGGCCTGCGCGTGTTCGACATCCGCGACCCGTACCACCCGCGGGAGATCGCCTACTACAAGCCGCCGGCGCAGCGGACCAAGAACCTGCCCGCCTCGGCCATGTGGTACGACTACGGCGGCAAGGACCGCACCACCGACCGGGTCTCCGCCCACGCGCGCTTCCGCACCGTGGGCAGCGACAACTACCTCTGGTTCGCGGGGCAGGACAACGGCTTCATGATCGTGAAGTTTACCAAGCCGCTCTCCCAGCTCCTGCCCTGACCGGCGGCCGCGGATCGCGCTCGACGCGGCCGCGGCCGGACGGATGGGTTCGGCGGCATGACGGGCCACGCGCGCGGCGCGCTCCCTGTGGGCGGAATCCTCGCCCTGGCCTGCGCGCTCGTCCTCTCTGGAGGCGCGCGGGCGGACGGCGCGTTCCCCGACGAGTTCAGCATCCACTTTCCCCCCGGGGCCCCGCACCGCATCTACGTGGGGGCGAACTTCGGTCTGCTCGTCTCCGAGGACGACGGGGCCACCTGGCGCTATAGCTGCGAGCCCTGGGTGGTGTCCGGATCGAACGCCGCGCTGGCCTTCGCCAACGTGGTCTTCTACCAGGTGACCGCCGACGGGGCGCTGCTGGCCGACTCCCTCCAGGTCACCCGCTCCTCCGACGTGGCTTGCACCTGGCCTCCCTCCACCGGCTCCATCGACAACCAGACCATCGGCGACATCTTTCCCGACCCCAACGACGCCAGCTTCGCCCTGGCCATCGTGGTCCAGCAGACCGCCAGCTACATCGTGGCCTCGCACGACGGCGGCGAGACCTTCGACGCTCCGCACCTCTACGAGACGCCCGACCTGCTCACCGGGGTGGAGATCGCGCGCTCCAAGCCGGGCGTGGTCTACGCCACCTCGGTTTCTCCTTCGGGCGGCCCGGCGAAGTTCCTGGCCAGCGCCGCCTCGGGCGCGGCGGGAAGCTGGACGGAGACGAGCCTCCAGCTCAGCGCCGCCACCGAGCCGCGCATCCTCGCCATCGATCCTGCCGACGAGAAGAAGGTCTACCTGCGCATCCTCGGCGGCACCACCGACGAGATCTGGTTGACGGAGAACTCCGGGCAGGACTTCGAGGTCATCCTCCCGCCCATCACCGGCCGGCTCTCCTCGTTCCTGCTCGCCGGCGACGGCGCAATCTACGCGGGCACCCGCGCGGGACAGCTCTACGTGCAGCCCGCGGGCGCCTCGGCCTTCACCCCCCACGACGCCCCGCACTTGCGCTGCCTGGGCCAGCGCCCCGGGGCAAGCCGCATCTACGCCTGCGCCGACATGGTGGTCGACGGCTTCAGCCTGGCCTCCAGCGACGACAAAAGCGCCACCTTCCAGCCGGTGATGAGCTTCACCCAGCTCCTGGGCCCCTTGACCTGCGCCCCGGTGCAGACGAACTGCGCGGCGCACTGGGACCGGATCCAGGGTGTGCTGGGAATCCGGCCGCCCGACGCGGGAAGTCTGCCCGACGCGGGCACCGGCCAGCCGGGAGCTGGCGATTCGTCGCATTGCGCGAGCACCGGCGCCGGCGCCTTCAGCCTCCTGCTCGTCGCCCTCTTCGTCTGGCGCCGCAGGAGGGCCTGACCCTCACCGCTCTCCCACCCGTACCGGGCCCAGGTACCGGTCGAGCCAGTCCACCGTCTCCTTCACCAGGAGATCCTGCGGCGGCCAATGTCCGCCCTCCGCCACCACCTGCCGCTTGTCCTTCGCCGGCGCGCCCAGGATCTGGAAGAGCGGCTGCTGCGAAGTCTCCACCGGAAAGAAGAAGTCGTAGCGCCCGTTGATCATCAGGGTGGGCTGCCGCACGCGCGGCGCGAAGTTGAACGGGTCCACCTCGGGCAGCGTAGGCTGGAACTCCAGCCCCCCGCTCACCAGCACCACCGCCCGGATGCGCGGCTCCAGGGCGGCGATCAAGGGCCCCAGCGCCCCTCCCCAGCTCACTCCGTGGAAGGCGATGCGCCCCGCGTCCAGATCGCTGCGCGTCTGCACGTAGTCCAGGGCGCGCGAGAGATCCTGGGTCCACATCACCACGTGGTCGCGGTAGTTGCGCGTCTTGTCCTGGTTGTCGGAAGCCAGTCCGTCGCCGCGCTCGTAGGTGCTCTTGTAGATGGGGTACACGAGCGCGCGCCCGCTCTTCACCAGGAAGCGGAACGGGCCGTCGGGAATCTCCAGGCTGGAGCGCGAGTGCAGCGCGCCCGAGCCGGGAAACTCGATGATCACCTGCCAGGGCGGGGGGAAGTTCTTCGGGGTGTAGACCAGGGCGGACATGCGCTCGCCCCGGTAGGCGGCGTTGAAGCTCACCCTCTCCACGCGGAAGCGGTCCGACTCGGCAACCGACTCGCTGCGGGCATCGAGCGGCGCCTTGTCGTAGCCGTAGAGGCCCGCGTAGATGCGGTAGGCCGCCTCGTCCACCGGCTTCTCCTTGGAGTAGTCGCGCATCTCCCGCACCAGCGGCGCGAGCAGGTCTGGCCGCACCGCCCTGGGGTACTTCGCCAGGCGAAAACCAAATGTTACCTCGCGCTCGAAGGGCGGCTGCGCGTCGGCGTCGTTGAACATGTAGATCGGCTCGCTGAACCCGCCCCCGAGGATGTAGCGGCGGCCCCCGTCCTGGTTCCAGCACCACTCCTTGGCGTTGCCGGCCATGTCGTAGAGGCCGAAGCCGGAGACGCCGCCGCTCGCGCCCACCCGCACGGTCGCGCTCCCGTTGAAATTGCTGCGCGGGACCACCTCGGGCGCCGCCCAGGTCGTGGCCGCGCGGGCCCAGTGGTAGATGGTGGGCAGCGACTTGCCCGCCCAGGCCGCGTAGGCCGCCGCCTCGTACCAGCTCACGCCGGTGACGGGAAGATCCCCCTGCCCCTCCGGGTAGTCGCCAGACCGCCAGGTGGAGGGCCCGGGCCTGCCGGTGCGATCGCGGAAGCGCTCCATCGCCTCCTCGAAAGAGAGCGCGCGCCCGCCCTCGAGGAACGGCTCCTTCCACCAGCGGCGGTCGCGGTAGCCGCCCTCCTCCATGAACTTGCGGTACTGGGCGTTGGTCACCTCGTACTTGTCCACGAACGCCTCGGGCACGTCGCCGGGGACCACGTTCTCCAGGCCCACCAGCGGCAGCCAGGGCATGTCGCCGCCCGGGACCGCCACCATCCCCTCGGGCACCGAGCCCTCGGGGAGAAGGTCGACCTCGAGCTTCACCTTGCTGGGGCCATAGCGCCAGTGCGCGCGCTCGGCGGTGACGTAGCCTTGCTTGAGGAAGCGAAGCTGCGTGGGCAGGACCGAGATCCGGGCGCCCGGCAGCGGCGTCACGCCCAGGTTGCGCCACGAGTCGCCGTCCTTGCCGTAGAGTTTCGCCAGCACCGTCGCGCCCGGCGGATTGCTCTCCGCCTGCAGGACGCGGGAGATCTCCGGCCAGAGCTTCTCCAGCGCCTGGGTAGCGGGGATCTCCTTCTCCACCTCCAGCGCCAGATCCAGGGACTCGGCCAGCTTGCCCTGGTCCCCCAGCCGGACCGCCTCGTCGAGCCGGGCCCGGGCCGTGCGGTAGCGGTGGTCGCGCAAGCCGAGCCAGCCGACGGTGCCCAGAAGAAGCGCCAGGGCGAGCCAGGTCACCGCTCGCTGCCGGGAGGACGAAGCGTGCCCGCCGGCGGGAGCGGGCGCGGTGCGCACCACACCCTCTCGCGTCCAGTCGAACACCCAGGAGAGCACCGCCGCCGCCGGCAGCCCCGCCAAAGAGAGCAGCACCGCCCAGCGCATCCAGGAGCCGGGCAGCTCCAGCCGGGTGACCATCACGTCCAGCCCCTGCAGGGCGCCGAAAACGCCCACGCAGTAGGCGATCAAGACCCGGACGACGCGCCGGCGCGACAGCTCGCTGGCGAAGTGCTGCAGGGCGTGGAGCACGCCCGGGCATTGTGGCCCAGGACGGGAGGAGCGGCCAGTGCCTCAGTGCACCGACGGGTCCAGGGACTTGAGCGCCAGATCCAGGTTCCCCTGCCGGCCGGTCCCCCAGATGTCGTCGCGGCTGTAGACCTTCATCGGGGACATCGAGGGCAGCCCGCCCGTGGCCACGTCGGCCCGCTGGCGGATGTGCGATCCGGTGACGAAGACGACGTCCCCCTTGGGGGCGCGAGCGACGGAGGGGGGCGCATGGGCACAAGCGGTGCCCAGGATCCCGGCCAGCATCCCGAACAGTCCCGATCTCATGGCAAACCTCCCTCCGAAAGTATAACCCCGGCTGCCGGGGTTGCTGCCGTCCGGGCCCGCGTTAATCTGCCTGAAATGAACCCCAGCAGCCCGCAGGCGAGAGAGATGGCGGACGAGTCCATGGTCCGCAACCTGGCCGCCCAGGCCGAGGCGCTCTGGCCGCAGGAGGAGCCGATCTTCTCCCGCAATCCGCCGGCCGACGCGTCGCACGTGCTCGACGTGGGCTGCGGCACCGGCGAGATCATCGCCCGCCTGGCGCGCAAGTATCCGCAAGTGAGCTTCACCGGGGTCGACCTGGAGGAGCCGCACCTCGACCGGGCCCGCGCCAAGTGCGCCCGCTTCGGCGCCCGCGTCTACTTCCAGCGCGAGGACGCGCTGCAGCTCTCCTTCACCGACTCCCAGTTCGATCTGGCCATCAGCCGGCACGTGCTGCAGGCCGTTCCCGACGCCAAGAAAGCCCTGAAGGAGATGGTGCGCGTGCTCCGTCCGGGCGGCCGGCTGCACGTGATCGCCGAAGACTACGGGATGCTCTGGTGCCACCCCACCGGCCTCGACTCCGACGGCTTCTGGCAGCGCATCCCCAACCGCTACGGCCCCGCGGTGGGCTGCGACCTGCACGTGGGCCGGAAGATGTTTGCCCACCTCACCGATCTGGGGCTCAAGGACATCGCGGTGGACTACCTGGTGTGCGACACCCTGCGCGTTCCCCGCGAGACCTTCGCCCGCATCTGGGAGGCCTGGCGCGACGGCTACACCGAGCCGATCGTCGAGCACACCGAGGTGCCCCGCGAGGAGGTGACGCGCCGCTGGCGGGAGATGATCGACTGCGTGCGAGACCCGCGCGGCTACGCCCTCTGGCAGGTGCCGGTGTGGACGGCCGCGAAAGTGACCTGACCTCCTCCGCGGGTTAGCTTCGCCCGGTCCGTGCAGCCCCGCTACGACAAGCCCGGCATCCTCCGCACCACCTTCGCGGTCCTCGCCGTCCTGGCCATCGGCGTGGTGGGCCTGCTCGACTACGTCACCGGGCCCTGGCTCTCCTTCGCCCTCTTCTACGTGCTCCCCGTGCTGGGGGCGGCCTTCTGGCTGGGCCGGGGGCCCGCGCTGCTCGCCTCGCTCGCGGCCGGCGTGGTCTGGTTCGAGGCGGAGGCCTGGGGACACCGGGGCGAGCCCACCCGCACCCTGATGTGGAACTCGATGTCGCGGCTGCTCATGCTGGTGGGGATGGCGGCGATGCTGGTGCGCATCCGCGAGGACCGCCGCCGGCTCCAGGTCATGAATGCCCGCCTCTCCGATCTCCTGCAGGGGGCGGAGAAGCTGGCCCGCACCGACCCGCTCACCGCCCTGCCCAACCGCCGGGCCTTCATCGAGCGCCTCTCCGCGGAGATGGCCCACGCCCGCCGCGGCGGGACGCCGGTATGCATCGCCTACATCGACATCGACAACTTCAAGCGCATCAACGACGAGCGCGGCCACGTGGAGGGCGACGAGTTCCTCAAGCACATGTCGCAGGCCATCCGCGACACCGTGCGGGAGAGCGACTTCGCGGCCCGCCTGGGCGGCGACGAGTTCGCGGTCCTCTTCACCGACGCCAAGCGCAGCGCGGTGGAGCCGCTCGCCCACCGCCTGCTGGCACGCAGCCGGGCGCTGGGCGATCGTTATCCCGGCCTGGAGGTGGGCGCCTCGGTGGGGATGGCCTGGTTCGAGTCGGCGCCCGAGGATCCGGAGGTCTTGCTCGAGCGCGCGGACGGGGCCATGTACGAGGCGAAGAAGGCCGCCGGCAAGCACCGCTTCGCCCTCTGGGACGGCGAGGGCGCGCGGCCCGTTCTCCAGGAGTGATCTCCGACCTTTTCCTTCCTTGACCTGACGCCGCTCTCCGGTAGCATGCGCCCCCCTCGGAGGAATCGCATGCTGCTTCCGCTCCTTGCCGCGCTGGCCGCGGCCTCCGCAACGCCGCCGCCCGACGCCGGAAAAGCGTTCCCCTTCCCGGTGGAGACGCACACGCTCCCCAACGGCGTGCGGGTGGCCTTCATCTCCTACGACTCGCCCGGCCTGGTCGCCTACTACACGCTGATGCGGGTGGGCAGCCGCAACGAGGTGGAGAAGGGCAAGTCCGGCTTCGCGCACTTCTTCGAGCACATGATGTTCCGGGGGACCAAGGCCCATCCCGCCGAGGACTACAACCAGACCATGACCCGGCTGGGGCTGAACACCAACGCCTTCACCAGCGAGGACATGACCGTCTACCACCTCTACGGCCCCGCCAAGGCGCTCCCCACCATCATCGAGTACGAGGCCGACCGCTTCCAGCACCTGGATTACGACGAGCCCGCCTTCCGCACCGAGGCCGGGGCCATCCTGGGCGAGTACGTCAAGAGCGCCAGCAACCCCGAGCAGAAGATGTTCGAGACCATGAGCGAGACGGCGTTCACCAGGCACACCTATGCGCACACGGTGATCGGCTACCTGAAGGACATCCAGGAAATGCCCGCCGGGTACCAGTACTCGCGGCAATTCTTCCGCCGCTACTACACGCCGGACAACGCGGTGATCTTCGTCGCCGGCGACTTCGACAAGGCGGCCGCGCTGCAGCAGATCGAGAAGGCGTACGGGAGCTGGAAGGGCAAGCTGGACGCGGCGCGGGTGCCGCCGGAGCCCAGGCAGCGGCAGAGCCGGCGGGCGCAGGTCGATTGGGACAAGCCCACCCTGCCCCGGATCTGGATCGCCTGGCACACGACGGCCGCCAGCGACATCAAGCGGGCGGCGGTGCAGAACCTGCTCAACGCCTACCTCTTCGGGCCCACCAGCCCGCTCTACCAGCAGCTGGTGCTGGGGAAGCAGACGGTGGACTCGATGTACCCCACCTACAACGACCACCGCGATCCCAACCTCTTCGGGGTGCTGATGCGGGTGAAGGAAGCGAAGAACCTGCACAACGTGGAGATGGCGGTGCTGCACGAGATCAAGACGCTGGCCGGGGGGCGGGTGGACGCGAAGCGGCTGGAGGCGGTGCGCTCCAACCTGCACTACTCGAACATCATGGGCCTGGACAAGGCGGACGCGGCGGCGGTGACGCTGGCGGTGAACACCGCGCTCACCGGCGACGTGGGCTACCTGGACAAGGAGTTCGCTGCCCTGGCCACGGTGCAGCCCAAGGACCTGCAGGACCTCGCCAAGAGCTTCTTCCTGGACAGCAACCGGACCACGGTCACGCTGGTGACCGCGAGCAGGAAGGTGGGTGCGCGATGAAGCGGTTCCTCTGCGCCCTCGCCCTCGCCGCCTGCGCCTCGCCGGAGAGCGCGAAGAAGCCGCCCGCCCCCGCGGCAGCGGCCATGGAGCCCGTGTCGACTCCGGATGCGGGAGTGGTCTCTCCGGGCGCCGAGACCCACGAGGCCGCCACCAGCGGCACTTCCTCCGCCGCCGCCGCGACGGCGCCCGCGGCTGCGGCGGCCCCCGCTTCCGCCGCCACCACCCTTCCCTCCGGCGTCACCTTGCTGGCGTTGCCCGCCAACCAGAACGCCATCGTCAACGTCCAGCTCACCTTCCGCTCGGGCGCCATCGACGATCCGCCCGACAAGGCCGGGCTCACCTCCTTGACCGCGCGGGTGATGGTGGAGGGCGGCACGCAGGCGCTGAGCGCAAAGCAGCTTCTCGAGGCGCTCTTCCCCATGGCGGCGGAGCTGGACGTGCGGGTGGACAAGGAGCTGACCACCTTCATCTCCCGGGTGCATCGCGACAATCTTTCGAAGTTCCTTCCCATCCTCTCCGACGTGCTCCTCCACCCGCGCTGGGACCCGGAGGAGTTCCGCCGCCTGCGCGAGGCGGCGGTGAACGACATCGAGAAGCGGCTGCGGCAGGGCGACGACGAGAACCTGGGGAAGGAGTCGCTGGAGGAGGCGATGTACCGCGGCCACCCCTACGGGCGGCTCACCCTCGGCCACGTCAGCGCGCTCAAGTCCCTCACCCTCGCGGATCTGCAGCGGCAGGCCGCGCGCGTCTTCACCGCCGATCGCCTCACCGTGGGCGTCTCCGGGGGCTATCCGGCGGACCTGGGCCAGGACCTGGCCCGGCTCCTGTCCTCCTTGCCGGCCCCCTCGCAGCCCGAGGTCGAGGTTCCCCAGGCGCAGGCGCACGGGCCGCGCTTCCTTCTGGTGGAGAAGAACGCCGACTCCACCGCCATCTCCATCGGCATGCCCTGGACGCTCTCCCGCAAGGACCCGGACTGGCCGGCGATGTCCATCGCCCGCAGCGCCTTCGGCGAGCACCGGCAGATGAACGGGCGGCTGATGCAGCGGCTGCGGGAGGCGCGGGGGCTGAACTACGGCGACTACGCCTACATCGAGTACTTCCGGCAGGACGGCTTCGACGCCGCCACCGCCCAGACCGGGCGGGCCCGCCACCAGCAGGAGTTCAGCATCTGGCTGCGGCCGGTGCGCGACGAGAACCGCCTCTTCGCGCTGCGCGCCGCGCTCTACCAGCTTGCCCGCACCCTGGGCGAGGAGCCCTTCAGCGCGGCCGAGGTGGAGCAGACCAAGGGATTCCTCGACGGCTACATCCTCCTCTTCGACCAGACCGACGCGCGGCGCCTGGGCTACGCCCTGGACGACCAGTTCTACGGGATGGGCGCGTTCCTCTCCGGATGGCGGAGCGAGCTTGCCGGGGTGACCGCGGAGCAGGTGAACGCCGCCTGGCGCAAGTGGATCGATCCCGAAAAGCTGGAGATCGTCATGGCCGGCAGGGACATGGCCTCGGTGAAGAAGGCCGTGCTCTCGGGAGCTCCCACGCCCATCCAGTACCAGCGCGATTCTTCCGGCAAGACGCCGGAGAAGCCCGCCATCCAGCTCGCCGCCGATCAGCAGATCGAGAAGTTCCCCTTCGGAGCGAAGGGCGACGCCGACGTGCAGGTGGTGCCCGTGGAACAGATGTTCCAGTAAAGCGGCTCAGTTCGCCGCGACCGCGTGGCGCGGCGTGTGCCGGGCCAGGGCCACCGTCTTGCGCTTCTTCAGCCGGGCGAGGCGCTTGCCCATCATCTTCTCCTCCTGCGCCATGGCCAGCCGGTGGATCTCCTGCACGTGCTCGTCGGTCACCTTGCAGGCCATCTGCTCGGCCCGCTGGTGCCGATCGACCAGCTCCGCGTAGGTGGCCGTCTCCGCGTTGCCCTGGTGGAGATCGGCCTCCAGCCGGTCGAGCTGGCGGAGGATGCGCGCAGAGCGCTCCATCGCCTCAGACTGGCGCGGGCCCGGCGCCGGACTTGCGCAGGCCACCGCGACCATCGCCAACAGCAGTCCCGTTCGCCCCATGCGCCGCCGCCTCCCTCCCGCCGCCGGCAGAAGGGTGGGGACCGGCCGGGAGGCCGGCAACTGCGGCCACGCCGGGACGCGTTCATTATCGGGCAGAGAGAGTACGACCTAGTGCCTCGACCGGGGCGTGGTGATCGCACCGAGAACGCGGAGCGCTGAGGCGAGCCGGACGCCCGAGGAGTGAGCAGCGGAAGCGTAGTGGATCCTACGCTGAGCAGCGCAGCGACGAGGCCGTCCGGCGCAGCCCAGCGATCCGCGTTCGCAGGTATCAACACGCCCCGGTCGCGGCACTAGGTGTGGGGGACGGCCTTGAGAACGGCCTTGCCGCCCTTGATGACCACCTTGAACT
>DATKAG010000366.1:0-8204 GCA_035498355.1 Myxococcales bacterium
CCTGCGCGCGCTCTTCGGGACCGCCACCCGCATCTCCCAGGGCTTCACCATCACCGCCAGCGCCGGGCCCATCACCCGCTACCAGTGGGGAATCGCGGAGGCCGGCGCGCCCCGCATCGGCATCTTCGGCATCACCACGAATCTGGAACTGGAATACCGGGTGGCCCCGCTGCTCACCCTCTCCGGGTACGTGGAGCTGGCGCTCACCCCCATCCCCTACGCCGCCCAGAAGAACCTGGGGAACCTCTCCGACGCCAACGAGTTCCGCATCCGCCTCCAGGTCTCGCTCGACGTCAGCCCCGGGATGGCGGTGGACCTGGGGTACGACTTCACCCGCTGGCACTCGAGCTTCTCCCAGTCCAGCGTCAACAGCCCCACCGGCGCGGGCGACCAGGCGCTCCTGCTCGAGGCCCGGGAGCACGCGATCACCCTGGGCATTCGCTGGAAGCCTTGAATGGGGCGCCCGCGGGCGTTACCGTGCCGTTTCGCCATGGCCTTTCCCACCGACCGCCCCCGCCGTTTGCGCCGCACCGACACGCTGCGCGGCCTGGTGCGCGAGACGCACCTCGAGCCCAGCGACTTCATGCTCCCCCTCTTCGCGGTCTCCGGGCGGGGCGTGCGCAAGCCCATCGGCTCCATGCCCGGGGTGGCGCAGCTTTCGGTGGACAACCTGGTGGAGGAGGCGCGCAGCGCCTGGAACACGGGCGTCCGCTCGCTCATCCTCTTCGGCATTCCCGATCGGAAGGACCCGGAAGGCACGGCGGCCTGGGACCCGAAGGGCCCGGTGTGCACCGGCTTCCGCGCCCTGAAGGACGCGCTGCCCGACATGGTGCTGGTGGCCGACGTCTGCCTCTGCGAGTACACCGACCACGGCCACTGCGGGCCCCTGGAGCGCGACGCGCGCGGGCACGTGGCGGTGGCCAACGACCGCACGCTGCCCTTGCTCGCCCGGGCCGCCGTCGCCTACGCCCAGGCCGGGGCCGACATCGTCGCCCCGAGCGACATGATGGACGGGAGGGTGGCCGCCATCCGCAAGGGCCTGGACGAGAACAACCTGCAGAACACCGCCATCCTCAGCTACGCGGTGAAGTACGCCAGCGGCTTCTACGGGCCCTTCCGCGAGGCGGCGGAGAGCACCCCCAAGGAGGGCGACCGCCGGGGCTACCAGATGGATCCCGCCAACCGGCGCGAGGCCCGCCGCGAGGCGCTGCTCGACGTGGCCGAGGGGGCGGACATGGTGATGGTCAAGCCCGCGCTCCCCTACCTGGACGTGATCTCCGAGGTGCGGCGGATCACCGACCTGCCGCTCGCCGCCTACAACGTCTCCGGCGAGTACTCGATGCTCAAGGCCGCGGCCCAGCTGGGCTGGATCGACGAGAAGCGCGTCTGCCTGGAGATCCTCACCGGCATCAAGCGGGCCGGGGCCGACGTCATCCTCACGTACTCCGCGGCCGACGCGGCGCGCTGGCTGCAAGGTTGAGCGCCTCTCCCGCGCGGGGGTCCGATGGATCCCGCTGACCCCTCGGGCCAGCGACCCTCGCTGCCGCCGGCGGACTTCCGGCGGCGGGCGCTGGCGCGGGGGATCGATCTCCTGATCGCCCTGGCCCCGCTCTGGCTGGTGCCGCGCGGGCACCCCCTGGCGGCGGCCTCGCTCTCCGCCGCCCTGCTGGTCTCCGGGGACGCGCTCTTCGGGGCCGGGCGCTCCCTGGGGAAGCGGATCGCCGGCCTGCGGGTGGTGGTGCTCGCCACCCGCCGCCCGGCGGGACTGCGGGAGTCGATCCTGCGCAACGGGCTCTTCGTGGTGGGCATCGCTCCCGCCCTGGCCGGCGCGCCGCCGCAGATCTCCGCCGCCGCCCTGGCCTGCGTCGTGGTGCTGGAGAGCGGGGTGGCGCTGCGCCCGCTCACCCGCGATCTGGGGCAGCGCCGCCTGGGCGACCTGGTGGCCGGCACCCAGGTGATCGACGGCCGCGTGGCCCTGGGCCTTCCCGGCCACCGCGTCAGCAACGGCGCCCGGGCCACCGCGCCTTTGGCCTCCCGGGCCGCCCGGCAAGAGGAAGAGACAGCATGCGCATCGCCCTGACCCACAACCTGCGCCTCACCGACTCGGAAGACGAAGCGGAGTTCGACAGCCGCGAGACCATCGAGGCCCTCTGCGGCGCGCTGGAACGCCTGGGGCACCGGGTGGAGCGCATCGAGGTGAGCGGTCCCGCCAGCCGCACCGCGGCGCGGCTGGAGGCCTACGCGCCCGACCTGGTGTTCAACACCGCCGAGGGGCGGCGGGGCCGGTTTCGCGAGGCCTTCTATCCCGCGCTCTTCGACGAGCTGGGGTTCCCCTACACCGGCTCCGACGCCTGGGTGCTGGCGGTGACGCTCGACAAGGCCCTCACCAAGCTGGTGCTGCGCGAGCACGGGGTGGTCTCCCCCAAGGGGCAGTTCATCGAGGAGATCTCCGAGCTGAATGCGGAGGGCTGGCGCTTTCCCTTGATCGTCAAGCCCAACTTCGAGGGCAGCTCCAAGGGGATCACCCAGGACTCGGTGGTGGAGGACCGGCAGCGGCTGCGCGCCTTGGTGGAGCGGCAGCTTTCGCGCTTCCCCGCCGGGGTGCTGGTGGAGGAGTACATCCCGGGCAAGGACCTGACGGTGCCCTTCCTGGAGAAGTCGGCCCCGGAGCGGGCCGGGGTGCTGGTGCCGGTGGAGTACGAGATCTCCGCGGCGGAGATGGCCAAGCGCCGCTACCGGATCTACGACTACGACCTCAAGTCGGTGCATTCCGGCGACGTGCAGGTGCGCTGCCCGGCGCAGTTCCCCGGCTGGGTGCTGGAGCGGGCCCAGGAGATGGCCCGCAAGGCCTACAAGGCGCTGGGGGTGCGCGACCTGGGGCGCATCGACTTCCGGGTGGCCGACGACGGGCAGGTGTACTTCATCGAGATCAACGCGCTGCCCTCGCTGGAGCCGGGAGCCGGCATCTACGCCAGCGCCGCCCTGGAGGGGCTGCACACCGACGCGGTGCTGGGCAAGGTGGTGGAGAGCGCGGTTGCCCGCTGGGGATTGAAGGATCCCCGCCGCTCCGCCAGCCGCCCGCCCCGCCGGGGGCCGCTGCGGGTGGGGTTCACCTACAACGTCAAGCGGGTGAAGCCCGCGCTGGACGGCAGCCGCGACGAGGAGGCGGAGTACGACGCGCCGGCGACCGTACAGGCGGTGCGCGAGGCGATCGCCGCCGCGGGGCACGAGGTGATCGATCTGGAGGCCACCGCGGACCTGCCCGCGCTGATCGAGACCACCAAGCCGGACCTGGTGTTCAACATGGCGGAGGGGATCAAGGGGAGGAACCGCGAGTCGCAGGTGCCGGCGCTGCTGGAGCTCCTCGACATCCCCTACAGCGGCTCCGACCCCGCCGCCCTGAACATCGCCCTGGACAAGGCGCTGGCGAAGAAGATCGTGCGGCAGCACGGGATCCTCACCCCCAACTTCTTCATCATGCACACGGGCAAGGAGCGGCTGCCCAGGGACGTCAGCTTTCCCTTGATCGCCAAGCCCATCGCCGAGGGCAGCTCCAAGGGCGTGCACGCCACCAGCGTGGTGGAGAACGAGGCCGAGCTGCGCGAGGCGGCGCAGAAGATGATCGCCAAGTACGACCAGCCGGCCCTGGTGGAGGACTACATCGGCGGCCGGGAGTTCACCGTGGGGATGCTGGGCGAGCGGCGGCCCAAGGTGCTGCCCCCCATGGAGGTGGTGTTCCTCGACCAGGCGGAGATCCGTCCCGTCTACTCCTTCGCCTTCAAGCAGGACTGGTCGTCGAAGATCCGCTACGACGTGCCGGCGAAGCTCGAGCCCCTGCAGCTCAAGGGGCTGGAGCGGGCGGCCCGCGAGTGCTTCATCGCCCTGGGCTGCCGCGACGTGGCCCGGGTGGACTTCCGCATGGACGCGCAGGGGAAGATCTATTTCCTCGAGTGCAACCCGCTCCCCGGCCTGACGCCGGGCTGGAGCGACCTGGTGCTGATCGCCCAGGCGGCGGGCATCGAGTACAACGCGCTGATCGCGGAGATCCTCTCGGGGGCCATCCGGCGGTACAAGGAGCGCGAGCGCGAGCGGCGCAGCGAGGCCTCGCGCAGCCCCGACGCGATGGGGAAGATCTACAACAGTGGTCCGCATTCCGTGCCGCCGCCTCCGGTCGCGGCGCCGGAGGAGCCGCGCACGGACCAGCAGGTCCCCTCGGCGTCTTGACGGGCCGGGGGCCGTTCCTCGTGGTCCTTCTCTCCCTGGCCGCGGCCGCGTGCACGCGCTGCAACGACTCCTGGGAGGGATTCGCGCAGCAGTTCTTCACCCGCAAGTGCGTGCGCTGCCACGGCGCGATGGCCGACCCGGCGCGCGTCGCCCGCGACCGCGCGGTCATCCTCGGAATGCTCGCCTCCAAACGGATGCCGCCTTTGCACCCACGCACGGGCCTCTTGCAGGCGCTTCCACAAGAAACCGTCTCCCCGGAGGAGCGCGAGCGCATCGAGCGCTATCTCTCCTGCGGCGCGCCCGGCACGCGCTGAGTTGGCGCTTTTGTCGGACTCGGGATAGAGCACGGGCGTGGAGCAGCGTCGCCGCGCGCGCGAGCTGGGCATCCCGCTCGGGCGCTTCAAGCCGGGCAAGTGGAACGCCATCACCGACGTGGAAGGCGTCCTGGTGGGGCACTCCACCATCATCCGCGGCGCAGGCCAGCTGCGAAGGGGGCGGGGGCCGGTGCGCACCGGGGTGACCGCCATCCTTCCCAACCAGAAGAACATCTTCGAGCAGCGGGTGACGGGCGGCGGCTTCGTGCTCAACGGTGCGGGGGAGGTCTCCGGGCTCACCCAGCTGATGGAGTGGGGGCTGGTGGAGACGCCCATCTTCCTCACCAACACCCTGAGCGTGGGGGCGGTGAGCGACGCGGCGGTGCAGTGGATGGTGGAGCAGTTCCCCGGCATCGGCGACGAGCACGACGTGCTCATTCCCCTGGTGGGGGAGTGCGACGACTCCTGGCTGAACGACGTGGCCGGCCGGCACGTGAAGGCGGAGAACGTGAAGGAGGCGCTGGAGACGGCCTCGAGCGGGCCGGTGGCGGAGGGATCGGTGGGCGGGGGCACGGGGATGATCTGCTGCGACTTCAAGGCGGGGATCGGCACCAGCTCGCGCAAGCTGCCGCCCGCCTTCGGCGGCTACACCGCGGGCGTGCTGGTGATGAACAACTTCGGCCACGTCCGCGACCTGCGGGTGGGGGGAATGCCGGTGGGGCCGATCCTGGAGCCGCGCTACCAGCACCTGCACAAGCGCGTCTCCAGCTACGGGAGCATCATCGCCGTCTTCGCCACCGACGCGCCGCTCTCCAGCCACCAGCTGGGGCGCGTCTCCAAGCACGTGGCGCTGGGGATCGGGCGGGCGGGGAGCATCGCCGCCCACGGATCGGGCGAGATCATCCTCGCCTTCTCCACCGCCAACAAGATCCCGCGGACGACGCAGAAGATGATCTACCACATGAAGATCCTGCTCGATCAGCGGCTCAACCCCCTCTACGAGGCGGCCATCGAGGCCACCGAGGAGGCGATCCTCAACTCCCTCTGCATGGCCCGGGAGATGGAGGGGGTGAACGGCAACACCGCCCCTGCGCTGCCGCTGGAGGAGGTGATGGAGATCGTCCAGGGCCTGGCGCATCGGGCCCGCTCGCGGCCGCCGCCGGCCGCGCCCTCGCGGACTCCCCCGGAGCCGCCCCCCGAGGCGCCGCGCGTCTCCCAGGCGCCGCCCAGCGCCGCCCGGGGCGCGGAGGGGATGATGACCGTGCCCCTGCCCAAGGAGCCGGGGACCGGTTCCTGATTGCGCCCGGCTGCGCTTTTCCCTAGAGTCGCGCGCCCCGATTGCCCCTGGAGAAGAGATGGCGCGTTCGAAGAGCAAGCACGTCCGCACGATCATGCAGCGGCGGAAGCAGTGGAAGCAGCGGCAGAAGCGCATCAAGGAGGCGGTGAAGGCCAACGGCGGCAAGCCGCTGCCCCGCAGGCCGGCGCACGTGAAGAAGAACCCGCCGCTCCCGCCGCCTCCGCGCGCGCCCGCCGAAGCGCCCGCCGCCGCCGCTTCCGCTCCTGCTCCCGGCCCACCCCGGCCTAGTGAGCGGGCGCTCGCCCGGCCAACCGGAGCGCCCCTGCCGGCGGGTGCCTATCTTGGCTCCATGCTGGCGGACGCACGGGTGGGGACGAGCGGCTTCGCGCACCGGGAATGGATCGGGCCGGTCTATCCGCCCGAATCCGCCCCGCAGCAGCTCCTGCCGATCTACGCGGAGAGGCTGCAGGGAGTGGAGCTTCCGGGGCTGTCTCCGGAGATGGCGGAGGAGTGGGCGGGGGCGGTGCCTCCAGGGTTCCAGTTCGCCGTGCGGGCACCCAACCGGGTGGTCACGGAGCTGCTGGCGGGGAAGGGCACCCTGCGGGCCATGAGCGCCTTCCTGGAGACCGCGCTCCGGCTGGGCAACGCACTCGGCCCGGTGCTGATCCAGGTCCCGGAGACGCGCCGGGCGGACCGGAACGCGCTGGGGATGTTCCTCGCCGAGCTGCCCAAGGGCCTGCGGGTAGCGTTCGAGCTGCGCCACCGCTCCTGGCGGGACGACGCCACCCTGCGCCTGCTCTCGGAGCACAACGCCGCCCTGGTGCTCAACGACGACGGCGGCGGCCTTCCTTCCCTGCAGCTCACTGCCGGCTTCACCTACGTGCGCATCCGCAGCGACGGCGACGGCGACGCTCCGGTGGACGTCTGGGCGGAGCGCCTGGGCGCGCTCACCCGCCGCGGGATCGACGTGTACGCCTTCGTCAAGCAGGACCGCCGCGGCCTGGCGGTGGACCACGCCATGCGCCTGGCGACGCTGCTGCGCGCCGAGTCCGAGGTGGGCGAGCAGGCGATGCTGTCGTAGCGCCGGCAGAGGGCCGACCGACACACATCTACGGGGACACCATGCCCCGATGGAGCCTTACCGGAACAAGTCGTCCGTCCCGGGACGGCGCAGAGCCAACTCGTTCCGGGAACAAGCTCCGCCCCGGCCCCCCTGGAAAGCAAAGTTGCGGCACACCTCACGGCGCCAACTCGTTCCGGAACAAGTAGACCGCCCACGGCTCGGCTCCCGACTCGTTCCGGTCCCAAGAAGAGGGGGCCGGTGAATGGTGTCCCCATCACCGGGAGATTGAAATCGAAAAGCAGGTTCAGGTCTTGGAGTCGGGCTTCTTGTTGGGCGCGTGGCTAGGCGCCGCCCCACCTGTGGAGGGCGACGGCGTCGCCGCCGCCGGGGCGTCGCTGGAAGGCTTGCTGGTGCCGCCGCCCTCGGATTTGGTTCCCGAGCTGTAGAGGTCCTTGTACCAGCCGCCGCCTTTCAGCTGGAAGGAGTTGCGGCTCATGATCTTCGCCATCTTCCCGCCGCACTCCGGGCAGGCGTCGGGGGGAGGGTCGGTGACCTTTTGCAGGCGCTCCACGATGCGGCCGCATGCCTCGCAGACGAATTCGTAGATGGGCACGGGGCAGATCCTAGCCCAGGTGCAGCAGCTTCTGCAGCCGGATCGCGTCTTCGCGGGTGAGGCGCAGCTTGCGGGCGAACAGATCGAGGGCATCCCGGCGGCCCCGCAGGCTGTTCCAGATCACCGAGGCGCGCACCGAGACCTCCCGGTCCAGCCCCTCCAGCACGCCCAGCTCGCGCAGCTCCTCCCGGCGGTTCAGCACCTGCTCGATGCGGTCCTTCGGCCAGCGGCGGCGCAGGGCCTCGCGGCGGAAGCCCTGGCGCAGCGACTGCAGCTCCCGGGAAAGGCCGCGCTCCGCCACCACCTCGCGCAGGCCGGCAGGCGTGGTCTGCAGCTCGGCCGCCACCTTGGCCTCCGCTCCCCGGTGACGGGAGTAGAGGGCGCGGATCAGGTCGCGCTCGCGCAGGGCGAGCTCGCGCTCCAGGCCGGCGGCGCGGAAGCGGGCGAGCAGGGCGCGGCCGCCCACGCCCAGGCGGGCGGCGAGAGGGGCGCGGCGGGGGCCGGCTTCGGCGAGGGCGGCCCGGAGGATCTCCGGCTCGGTAGGCTCCCGCGGGGGGGCGGGGGAGGGAGGCTGGCCGGGAGCGGGCGAGGCGCGGGCGCGGCGGCGCACGGGCGGGCCGCCCGGGGCGGCGACCGGAGAGGCGAGAGGCATCAGCGCGTCGCTGCCGCGGGCGAGGCGGTAGGCTTTGCGGC
>DATKAG010000367.1:0-4971 GCA_035498355.1 Myxococcales bacterium
GCGCAAGGAGCGACGAGGAAACGTACCGGGCTGTACGTTGACGAGGAGCGACGCCGCCCGGCGCCGCAGATCCGCCGAGCGGTTGTGCGACGCACAAACGCGGCCTCGGCGACGGGAGAGGTTATGAAATGCGCTCTAGCCTTGCGATCACGGCCACGTTCACGTGGCCGTGATCCTCAGCGGTCCCGGCCCTTGCGGCCGAGCTTGTCGCCGAAGACGTCCCCGAAGGAAGCGCGGCCGCCCTGCTGGTTGCGCATGTACTCCCGGTAGTCCTCGCCCTCGTGCAGCGCGGCCTTCACCGAGAGCGCCACCTTGCGCTCGTGGGGGTCCATGTCGATCACCTTCACGTCCAGCTCGTCGCCTTCCTTCACCACGTCGCGCGGGTTCTCCACCCGCTCGTCGCGCAGCTCGCTGACGTGCACCAGCCCCTCGATGCCCGGCTCGATCTCCACGAAGGCGCCGAAGTCGGCCACCTTGGTGACCTTGCCCTTCACCCGGCTGCCGATGGGGTACTTGGTGGGCAGCTCCGTCCATGGATCGGGATGGAGCTGCTTGATGCCCAGGGAGAACCGCTCGTTCTCCACGTCGATGTTGAGCACCACCGCCTCCACCTCGTCGCCCTTCTTGTAGAGGTCGCCGGGGTGCTTGATGCGCTGGGTCCAGGAGATGTCGCTGACGTGCACCAGGCCGTCGATGCCCTCCTGCACGCCCACGAAGATGCCGAAGTCGGTGACGTTGCGCACCTGGCCGCGGATCACCGAGCCGATGGGGTACTGCTCCTCGAGCAGCGTCCAGGGGTTCGGCTCGATCTGCTTCATGCCCAGGGAGATGCGCTTGGCCTTGGCGTCCACGTCCAGCACCACCGCGTTCACCTGGTCGCCGATGGCCATCACCTTGGAGGGGTGCTTCACCCTCTTGGTCCAGCTCATCTCGCTGATGTGGACCAGGCCTTCCACGCCGGGCTCCATCTCGATGAAGGCGCCGTAGTCGGTGAGGCTGACCACCTTGCCGGCCACGCGGGTGCCCGCGGGGTACTTCTCCGCCGCGTGCGCCCAGGGGTCCTCCTGGATCTGCTTGAGGCCCAGGCTGACGCGCTCGGTGGCGGGGTCGAACTTGAGGACGATCACCCGCAGCTCGTCGCCTACGTTGAGCATCTCGCTCGGGTGGCCCACCCGGCCCCAGCTCATGTCGGTGATGTGGAGCAGGCCATCGATGCCGCCCAGGTCGATGAAGGCGCCGTAGTCGGTGAGGTTCTTGACGATGCCGGTGAGGACCGCCCCTTCCTTCAGCTTCTGCAGGGTGTCCTTCTTCAGCGTCTCCCGCTCCTTCTCCAGGAGGACGCGGCGGCTGAGCACGATGTTGCCGCGCTTCTTGTTGAACTTGATCACCTTGAACTTGAACTTCTCGCCGATCAGCTTGTCGAGATTGCGGATCGGCCGCAGGTCCACCTGCGAGCCGGGGAGGAAGGCCTTCACCCCGATGTCGACGGAGAGGCCGCCCTTCACCCGCCCGACGATGGTGCCCTCGACGAGCTCGTCGCGCTCGCACGCGGCGGAGATCTCGTCCCAGATGCGCATCTTGTCGGCCTTCTCCTTGGAGAGGACGACCATGCCCGTGTCGTTCTCGCGCGACTCCAGCAGCACTTCCACGGTGTCGCCCACCTTGACGTTGGGCTTGCCGTCGGCCAGGCCGAACTCCTGGATGGGGACCTGGCCCTCGCTCTTGTACCCGATGTCCACCACCGCGTAGTCCTTGGTCAGCTGGACCACGGTGCCGCGGACGATCTCGTTTTCCTTCAGCTCGCCGCCCTTCGCGCTGCCCTTGCCCTTGAAGGACTCTTCCAGCATCGCGGCGAAATTCTCCTCCTCGCCGCCGGTCAGGTCACTTTGCGGATTCGCCATGAAAAGGTTTGCCTGCGATTCTTTTCTTCTTCGCCCCCTGAAAAAGAAGAGCCGCTTGCCACGGGGAGTGATGGCAAACGGCGGACCGAAGCTCCGCCTGTAAAGCGGGGGCGGACCCTACTGAAGGCCCCCCCCAGTGTCAAGGCTGGCCGGAAATCAGATGCTTCAGGCGCGCCGCCGCTTCGCGGTAGCAGCGCTCGATCACCTGCTCCAGGTCCAGGCCGGTGGTATCCACCTGTATGGCATCCGGGGCGGCCCGCAGTGGCGCTACCTCACGCTCGGTGTCGTCCTTGTCCCTGCGCCGCTGGTCGGCCAGCACCTCCGCCAGCCCGACGCTGACGCCCTTGCCCCGGAGCTCTTCGTGCCGCCGGCGGGCCCGGGCCTCGTCGGAGGCGGTGAGGAAGAACTTCACCTCGGCCTGGGGAAAGACCACGGTGCCGATGTCGCGCCCTTCCAGCACCGCCCCCCGCGGCGCGCTGCTGCCCAGGTCGCGCTGCAGCTGCAGGAGCTTCTGCCGGACCACCGGCCGCGCCGAGACCACGCTCGCTCCCCGGCTGATCTCGGGGGTGCGGATCGGTGCGGTCACGTCGTTGCCGCGGAGGAGGACCTTCTCTCCTTCCAGCGAGAGGCCCAGCCCGCGGTCCAGCATCCGGCCCAATCCTTCCTCATCGTCCCAGGCCACTCCGGCCCGCTGCGCGGCCAGGGCGACCGAGCGGTAGATCGCTCCGGTGTCGATGATGGTGAACCCCAGCCGCCTGGCGAGCTGGCGGGCGACCGTGCTCTTGCCCGCTCCGGCGGGCCCGTCGATGGCGACGATGGGCGCCGTCACTGGGGATCGAGATACCCCGGGCCGGCACCGCTATCAAGCGTGCAGCGTCAGCACCAGCACCAGGCGCAGGACCGCCAGGCAGGCCACGCAGAGGGGCAGCCAGCGCCGCGGCGCCCGGTCCGTCTCCGGAAGCTGCTCCTCGTCGTCGCCCGGCGCGGGCAAGGGCCGCGAAGTCCCCTGGCCCGCGAGCACCAGGGCCGGAGCGAACGCGCCCGGCCGGCGGAAGAGGATGGCGAGAGCCAGTGCTGTCACGAGCGCGATCGCCAGTGTCTCCATGGTGGCGCAAGCTGTGGGCGCCGCGCTCCCTTCGGCTAGAGCCGGTGGGCGGGCAGGCGGGCGGGCGCTTTGGTATGGTCCGCCGCCCATGCGCGCACTCGCCCTCGCCCTCCTCCTCCCCGCCGCGGCCCTCGCCCAGCAACGCGACTTCTCCAAGGTGGAGATCAAGAGCACCAAGGTGGCGGGCAACGTCTGGTTCCTCGAAGGCATGGGCGGCAACATCGGGGCCAGCGTCGGGGACGACGGCGTCGCCATCGTCGACGACCAGTTCGCCCCGCTCTCCCCCAAGATCCACGCCGCCCTGCAGAAGCTCTCGCCCAAGCCGGTGCGCTTCGTCATCAACACCCACTGGCACTTCGACCACACCGGGGGCAACGCCGACTTCGCCGACACCGCCACCATCCTCGCCCAGGCCAACGTGCGCAAGCGCCTGCAGAGCGGCGGAAAGACGGTGGGCATGGACATCCCCCCGGTCCCTGCCAAGGCCCTGCCCATCGTCACCTTCGAGCAGGGGCTCTCGCTCTGGTGGAACGGGGAGGAGATCCGCGCCATCCATCCCGGCCTGGGCCATACCGACGGCGACACGGTGCTCTGGTTCACCAGGAGCAACGTGGTGCACATGGGAGACGACTACTTCGCCACCGGGTACCCGTTCGTCGACCTGGCGAGCGGCGGGAGCGTGGTGAAGCTGGTCGAGTCGATCGACGTGATCCTCGGGCAGATCCCGGCGGACGCGAAGGTGATCCCCGGGCACGGGCCGCTCTCCGACGTTGCCGGCCTGCGCAAGTACCGCAACATGCTGGACGGGGCGGTGGGGGCGGTGAAGAAAGCCCAGGCGGCGGGCAAGAGCGTGGAGCAGATGCAGAAGGAGAAGATCCTCGCCGAGTGGGACGCCGACTGGGGCAAGGGCTACATCAAGCCGGAGGCGTTCATCGCCACCATCGCCGAGAACCTGGGGAAGAAGTAGGTGCCGCGAGATTTACGGAATCTCACACCGTCCCCCTTCTGTTCAGAATCCGCGATTCCGCGGCGGGCGCGGGACGACTACTTTTCGCGGGTGAGGGGAAGCTTGCCGAAGAACGCGGTGCTGGGCGTCTTGCTCGTCGTCTCCTGCGACGGCGCGAGGCAGGTGACGAATCTGGATCAGTTGCGGAGCGGGGAGCTGGTGATCTCCGGCGCGCAACAGGCCTGCCTGAACGGGGACGCGAATCAGTTCTCGGTCTTCAGCTCCGCCCGGGCCATCCCGGACCAGTACCTGGCGGTGATGGTTCCCGGGATCACCCCGGAAGCCGCCGCCGGCCTCGTGGCCAGGCACCAGGGGACCGCGCTCTTCATCCCCGCCGCGCCGGTGGACGCCTTCGCCATGCAGATGAGCGAGGCGCAGGCCCGGGCACTGGCCGCGGAGCCGGGCGTGTGCGTGGTGTTCCAGGACTACTTCGTCCTGGAGTGAGCCCCGCTACGCGCCGTTCGCCCCCGGCTGCGTCACCGGCCCCAGCTTGCGGAACTTCGCGTAACGGTCGTCCACCACCGCGCCGGGCCCCAGCTGCTTCAGGGCGCGGAGGTGGCGGCGCAGCGAGCCCGCCAGGTTCTGCGCGGTGAGATCGGGGTCGCGGTGCGCCCCGCCCGGCGCCTCCTCCACCAGCTCGTCCACGATCCCCAGCTGGTAGGCGTCCTTGGCGGTGAGCTTCAGGGCCTCCGCCGCTTTCTCCCCCTTGGAGGCGTCGCGGTAGAGGATGGCCGCGCACGACTCGGGCGAGATCACCGAGTACCAGCTGTACTGCAGCATCAGGAGCCTGTTGCACACCCCGATGGCCAGCGCGCCTCCCGACCCTCCTTCCCCGATCACTACCGAGATCACCGGTACCTGCAGCGCCGCCATCTCCTCCAGGCAGACCGCGATGGCCTCGGCCTGCCCCCGCTCCTCCGCGTCGATGCCCGGGTAGGCGCCCGGCGTGTCGACGAAGG
>DATKAG010000368.1:0-2249 GCA_035498355.1 Myxococcales bacterium
TCGCCCGCGCAGCCCGCGGCTTCCTCTACTACGTCAGCGTCACCGGCGTGACCGGCTCCCGAACTTCGCTGCCCCCCGACCTGGAAGAGCGCCTGAAAGAGCTCCGCTCCCTCTCCCCCGTTCCCGTCGCCGTCGGCTTCGGCATCTCCCACCCCGACCAGGCGGCCGCCCTCAAGGGCAAAGCCGACGGCATCGTCGTCGGCTCCGCCTTGGTCGCCCTCCACCACGACCGCGGCCTCGAAGCCACCGCCTCTTTGGTCCGCTCCCTCCGCCTAGCCCTTTAGTCGGAGATCGGGGACACAATACGCAACCCATGCCAACCCTGACGCGGGCGGTCAGACTTGGCATGGGGAGTTGCGTATTGTGTCCCCGATCTCCGACTAACGGAGGAGTTTGCGGAGGGCCTTGAGGGCCAGGGCGGAGGCGAGGGCGGGGGTTTGGCGGTCGATGGGGCGGGGGCGGGGAGGGGAGGGGTGGTCGAGGAGATCGAGGAGGAGGTCGGCGGAGCGCTGCCAGGTGCGGAGCCTGGCGGCGGCGCGGGCGGCGGTGCGGGCCTGGTCGTTGACGGCGGGATCGCAGAGGGCGACCAGGGAGACGGCCAGCGCCTCCGCGTCGCCGGTGGGAGAGATGCGCGCCCAGCCTTGTTGCGCGCCTTCCGCGGCGAGGACGTCGCCCGCCGTGCAGGCGGCGGGCAAGGATGCCCAGAGGCAATCCAGCAGCCGCGTGCGAAAGGCGAGCTCCGCTTCCAGCGAAGGCTTGTGGGCGGAGACGGCGACGTCCGCGTCCAGCAGCCAGGCGCCGCGATCGGCGTAGGGAACCCAGGCGTCGATGAAATGGATGCCCGCCCCGGCGGCGGCGCGCGCTTCGTCGGCGGCCGCGTGCATCGGTGGAGCAGCGGTGCCTGGCCGGGCCCCCGCGAGCAGGGCCAGCTCCAGCCGGGGGACGCGCCGGCGCGCCAGCCCCACGGCGCGCACCGCCAGCGCCGGGTCCATCCAGTCCCACAGCCCGCCGGACCAGAGCGCCACCAGGCCGTGCGCGGAGATGCCGATCGCCTCGCGCAGCGGCGCTCCCTTGCTGCGCGGCGGCTCCTCGGGAAGCCCGAAAGGCACCACCGCCAGAAGCCGCGACGCCTCCGGATCGTCCGCCAGCGCTCGAGGCGAGAGCCGCCCGCAGGCCGAGAGCCATCCCAGCCAGTGGGCGCGCTGCAAGGGCGAGGCGCAGAGCACCTGGTCGGCGCGGCGCACCAGGTACTGCATGCGCCGCCTCACGTACCCAACCTGCAGCACCTGCTCGGCGGTGGGCGACGTCCCCATGCGCGCGAGCTGCTCGAGCTGCACCGGGTCGTACAGGTCGAGCACTACCCTGCCCCGGAAGCGCAAGAGGTGCGAGAGGGGGAAGCCGAACCCCTGGGCGATGAAGACGTCCGCGTTTCGCAGCGCCTCCCCCAGGTCGCGCGCGCTGCGGAACGGCTCGCCGGCCAGCTCCCCGGCCCCTTCCGCCACCAGGGTGACGTCGTGGCGCGCCGCCAGCCGCCGCGCCAGCTCCACCGCGCGGATCCCCGGGCCGGCCATCTTCGCGCCGACCACGTCCTCGCAGTGCCAGACGATCCTCACTTGGCCAGCCACTCCAGCGCTTCCAGGTACCCGGCTACGCCCTTGCCCATGATCCGGTGCGCGCACACCTCCGCGAGCACGCTCACCCGCCGCCACTCCTCGCGCTTGCTGATGTCCGAGAGGTGCACCTCCACCACCCGCAGCCGGATGGCCGAGACGGCGTCCCGCAGCGCCCAGGAGTAGTGCGTGAGCGCGCCGGGGTTGAAGATCACCCCCTGCGCCCAGCGCCGCGACTGGTGCAGCTCGTCGATCAGCGCCCCCTCGTGGTTGGACTGGAAGGCGCGCACCACGTGCCCAAGCTCCCGGGCGCGCGCCTGCACCATCTGCTCCAGCTCCGCCAGCGTGGTCTTCCCGTAGATCTCCGGCTCCCGCTCGCCGAGCAGGTTCAGGTTGGGCCCGTTGCGGAGCAGGACGTTCATCGCCGCGAGTCTACGCGAGAGCGGCCGCCAGCGCCCCCCTGCACTCCGCGGCGCTGGCCTCGCGCAGCGCCGGGACCCCGATCCGCTCCAGGAGCACGAAGCGGATGGCCCCCCGCCGCGCCTTCTTGTCCCGGCTCATCGCCTGCAGCGCCGCCTCCCGCTGCTCGGCGTCCAGGCTCCGCTCCGGCGCCACCTTCAGCCGCTCCACCAGCCGCAG